>NZ_JACKSY010000023.1:0-170746 GCF_025821985.1 Mycobacterium timonense
CGGCTGGGCAAACTCCGTGCTCTGCAACAACTCCGGATCGGCGCCCCACATCACCTCACGCACCGACAGCCGGGAATGCTCGTCCACCACCGCGACAGCCTCATCCAACGCCCCGGCGAACACCACGAACCTCTCGTACAGCTGCCGGCCCATCCCCAACGTCTGCGAGCCCTGACCGGGAAACACCAACACCGTCTTGCCCGTCGCCCGGGCCCGCCCCACCACGGTGGCCGCATCCGGCCGCCCCGACGCCACACCCGCCAAACCCGTTGCCAGCACGCCACGCTCGCATCCCACCAGCACCGCGCGATGCTCGAACACCGCCCGGGCGCTGACCAACGACCACCCCACGTCCAGTGGACTCGCCTGCGGTCGCTCGGCGAGGTGGGCCGACAGCCGTTGCGCCTGCAGGGCCAGCGCCCGTTCGGAGCGGGCCGAGAGCACCCAGGGCAGTGCGACGTCGGCCGGCGCGGACGCTGGAGTTGGATTCTGTTGCGCCGCATCCTGTTCCACGATGACGTGTGCGTTGGTGCCGCCCATCCCGAAGGACGAGACGCCGGCGCGCCGCGGCCCGCCGCGGTCCGGCCACGGCGCCAGCGCGGTATTGACGCGCAGGCCGAGACGGTTCAGGTCGATGTCGGGGTCGGGGCGCTCGAAGTGCAGGTTCGGCGGGATCGCGGCGTGTTCGATGGCCAGGACCGCCTTGAGCAGGCCCGCGATCCCGGCGGCGCTGGCGGCGTGGCCGATGTTGGTCTTCACCGATCCCACCGACACCGGGTGGTGGGATCGTTCGGCGAAAATCCGGCCCAGCGCTTGGGTTTCGACGGCGTCGCCGACCCTGGTGCCGGTGCCGTGCGCCTCGACGTAGTCGATGTCGGCGCCGCCCAGGCCGGCCTCGGCCAGCGCGCGGCCGATCACGTCGGCCTCGGCGGCCGCCGATGGCAGGGTCTGGGCGGGCGCGCCGTGCCCGGCGTTGCCCACCGCGGTGGCGCGGATGACGGCGTGGATGCGGTCGCCGTCCCGCCGGGCCGCCGCCAACGGTTTGAGCAGCACCAGCCCGCCGCCCTCGCCGCGCACGTAGCCGTCGGCGCGCCGGTCGAAGGCATACGTGTGACCCGACACCGACACCGCGCCGAATTCGCGTTCCAGCAGGGCGATTTCGTCGGCCAGGTTGAGATGGACGCCGCCCGCGATGGCCAGCGGCGCCTGCCCGCTGCGCACGCTCTCGCAGCCCAGGTGCACCGCGACCAGCGAGGACGACTGGCCGGAGTCGACGGTCATGCTGGCGCCGCGCAGCCCGAGCAGGTACGAGATCCGGTTGGCGATCATGCCCCGGCTGACGCCGGTGAAGGTGTGGTGGTCCACGTTGTCGGGGACGTCACGCAGCGTCAGCGCGGCGTAATCGTCGGTCATCGCACCCAGGTACACCGAAACCGCTTCTCCGCGTAGCGTTTCGGCGACGATGAAGGCATCTTCGAGCAGTTCCCAGGCCAGCTCGAGGGCCAGGCGCTGCCGCGGGTCCATCGCGGCCGCCTCGCGCGGCGACAGGTTGAAGAAGTCGGCGTCGAATTCCGCGGCCTCCCCGGCGAATCGGGTGACTTCGCGCCCGTCGCGCAGCAGACGCCAGAAGGAGCCGGGGTCCGGCGCGCCGGGGAACCGGCATGCCATCCCGATGATCGCTACGTCGGTCGGGGGCACTGTCAGGGACCGGCTTCGTCGTCGAGGATCGCGAAGAGCTGGCTGTCGGTGGCGGTGGCGATGTCGTCGTCGAAGGCGTCCTCGGGGAATTCCGGGTGCCCGCTGGGCTGGGGCGGCGTCGACAGCAGGCTTTGCAGCCGGGTGACCAGCTGTGCCCGGTCCCCCGGGCTCAACCCCGGCTGGGTGAGCAGGGTCTGCAGTTCGCTCACGACCTCGTCGATGCGGGACGACCGATCGGGTGGCGCGGCGGTCTCGGCCGGCGCCGCGGGGGTCGGGCCGGCGCTGGTCAGCTGGCCGCCGAGGTGTTCGGCGAGCGCGGCCGGCGTGGGGTGGTCGAAGATCACTGTGGGCGAAAGCGTAAGCCCGGTCGCGATTTTGAGCCGGTTGCGCAGCTCGACCGCGGTGAGCGAATCGAATCCGAGATCGCTGAAGGCATCGCCGGGGTCGACGTCGGCGGTGCTGTGTCCCAGCACCGCGGCCGCGTTGCCGCACACCAGCTCCACCAGTTCGGCCTGGCGCTGTTCGGGATTCATGCCGGCCAGCCGGGCTCGCAGGCCCGTCAGCGACACCATGTCGGTGTGCTCGAGCATCCGGCGGGCCGGGCGGCCGGCCAGCTCGCTCAGCAGCGGCGGCAGCGCTGCGCGGTGCTGGGCCAGCGCGGCCCGGTCCAGCCGGGTGCCGACCACCAGCGGCTGCTCCCCGAGCAGGGCGTCGTCCAGCAGGTCCAGCGCCTGCCGGGTGGACAGCGCGCTCAGCCCGGCCCGGCTCATCCTGGCCTTGTCACGCTCCTCGAGGTGGGCGGTCATCGCCGACGGCTCTTCCCACATCCCCCAGGCCACCGACAGGGCCGGCAGCCCGTGCGCGTGCCGGTGGATTGCCAGCGCGTCCAGGAAGCTGTTGGCCGCCGCGTAGTTCCCCTGCCCCGGCGCACCGACGATCCCGGCCATCGACGAAAACACCACGAACGCCGACAAATCCAGGTCCTTGGTCAGCTCGTGCAGGTTCCAGGCGCCGTCCACCTTGGCCCGCAGCACCGTGTCGATGCGCGCCGGGGTCAGCGAGGCGATCACCGCGTCGTCGAGCACCCCCGCGGCATGGAACACCGACCGCAACGGGTAGCGCGCCGGCACCTGAGCCAGCATCGCGGCCACCGCATCGCGGTCGCCGACGTCGCAGGACAGCACCGACACCGACGCGCCGGCGCCCCGCAATTCGGCGGCCAGCTCGGCCATTCCGGGTGCGGCTTCGCCGCGGCGGCCGACCAGCATCAGGTGCGGCACCCGGTGCCGGGCGACCAGGTGACGAGCCAGCGCCGCGCCCGCCATGCCGGTGGCGCCGGTGATCAGCGCGGTGCCGCCGGAGAGCCCGGCCGGCCCGTCCGGCATGGTCAGCACCACCTTGCCGATGTGCCGGGCCGCACTGACGAACCGGTAGGCGTCGGCCGCGCAGCGCGCGTCAAAAGCCTTGACGGGCAACGGCGTCAACGCCCCGGCGGCGAATAACTCCATCACTTCGGCCAGCATCGCCGCGATGCGGTCCGGGCCGGCCTCCATCAGGTCGAACGCCCGGTAGCGCACCCCGGGATGGGCCCGCGCGACGACGTCGGGATCCCGCAGGTCCGTCTTACCCATTTCGATGAACCGCCCGCCGGGGCCCAGCAGCCGCAACGACGCATCGTTGAACTCGCCGGCCAGCGAGTTGAGCACCACGTCCATGCCGCCGGGGGCGGCACCGAACTTCTGCTCGAAATCCAGGGTCCGGGAATCCGCGATGTGCGCATCGTCGAAACCCATGGCGCGCAACGTGTCCCACTTGCCGCGACTGGCCGTGGCGAACACCTCCGCACCCCAATGCCGGGCCAGCTGCACGGCGGCCATGCCCACCCCGCCGGTGGCGGCGTGCACCAGCACCCGCTGCCCGGCCCGCAGCCCGGCCAGCACCGACAGCCCGTAATACGCCGTCAGGAACACCACCGGGATGCCGGCGGCCTGAGCCATCGACCAGCCGGGCGGCACCCGGGTCACCAACCGGCGGTCGACGGCGGCTTCGGAGCCCACCAGCCCGAAGATGCCCATCACCGCATCACCGACGGCCACATCGGTGACACCGGCGCCGACCTCGGTCACGACCCCGGCGCCCTCGGCGCCCAACTGGGCCGCACCCGGATACATCCCCAACGCGACCAACACATCCCGGAAGTTCACCCCGGCCGCGGCCACCCGCACCCGCACCTGCCCGGGGGCCAACTCCGCGGCGGGGTGTTCCTGCACCGCCAGGTCTTCGAGCGTCCCGGCGTCGCCGGCGGCCAGCCGCCACACCGCCGGCGGCCCGGGCAGTTCCAGCAGCGCCCGCCGCCCGGCGGGTCTCAACCGGGCGCGGTAGGCCACGCCGTCGCGCACCACCAGTTGCGGTTCGCCGCAACCGATCACCGTGGCGAGGTCCAGCGAGCCGTCGGTGTCGACCAGCACCACCCGGCCCGGGTGCTCGGCCTGCGCCGAGCGCACCAATCCCCACACCGCCGCGCCGGCCAGATCCGCGACGTCCTCCCCCGGCAGACCCACCGCGCCGCGGGTCGACACCACCAGCACGCCGCCCGCCTCGCCGGCGAGCCGGGACTGCAGCACGCCCAGCGCCTGATGCGTGGCCGCATGGACCGCGGCCGGTCCGGCGCCATCGACAGCGGCGGGCTCCCAGACCGTGACGCCTTCGCTGATTGGGTTGTCGGGCAACGAGTTCCGCGGCTCGATCACCGACCACGCCACGTCCAGCAGCTCACCGCTGCCGGAGCGGACCGCCACGGCCGCGGCCAGCTGCTCGGCCGACACGGCACGGGTGACCAGCTCCCGCACCGACAGCACGGGGACCCCCGACGCGTCGGCCAGTTCGACCGACACGGCGCCGGCGCCGGCCGGCGCCAACCTGACCCGGACCCGCGACGCGCCGGCCGCGTGCAGGCTCACGCCCTGCCAGGAGAACGGCAACACCGTCTCCAGCCGCTTGTCGGCCACCCCTAACGCGTGCAACGCCGCGTCCAGCAGCACCGGATGGATGCCGAAGCGGCCCGTCGAAACGCCGGCCTGCTCCGGCAATTCCACCTCGGCGAACGTCTCGGCCCCGCGCCGCCACACGGCCCGCAACCCCCGGAAGGCCGGGCCGTACCCGTAGCCCCGCCCCGCCAAGTCGTCGTAGCCGCCGGCCACGTCGACCGCCTCGGCATCCGCCGGCGGCCACACCGACAGCTCCGCCGCCGGGGCCGGCGCCGCCTCGCTCAGCACACCTTCGGCGTGCAGAGTCCACTCCGATTGCGCGACACGCGAATACACCGCAACCGACCGCGAGCCCGGCTGCCCGGCCGCGTCGGCCACCACCACCTGAAGCTGCACGGTGCCGCCCGCGGGCAGTGACAGCGGCGCCGACAGCGTCAGCTCCTCGACCACCGGGCAGCCGACCTCGTCGCCGGCGCGCAACGCCAGTTCCACGAAACCCGCGCCGGGGAACAGCACCGTGCCGGCCACCGCGTGGTCGGCCAGCCACGGCTGGGCGGCCGTCGAGAGCCGGCCGGTCAACACCACGCCACCGGAATCCGGCCGGTCCAGCACCGCGCCCAGCAGCGGGTGCTCGGCCTCGGCCAACCCCAGGCTGGCGATGTTCGCCGAGCCCACCGCGTCGCCGGACAGCCAAAACCGGCGCCGCGCAAAGGCATACGTCGGCAGGTCGACCCGGCGGGCGTGCAGGCCGGTGAACGCCGCGGACCATCGCACGTCGGCGCCGGCCGTGAACAGCCGCGCGGCCGCGGTCAGCAGCGAGTCGACTTCGGGGCGGCCCTTGGGCATGGTCACCACCGACATCGCCCGGTCGGACGTCAGCGATTGTTCGACCGCGGACGTCAGGGCCGCGCCCGGGCCGACTTCCAGGAACACGCCGGCACCCTGGGATTCGGCCAGCCGCACACCGTCGACGAACCGGACCGGCCGGCGGACATGGTCCACCCAGTACTGTGGCGTGCCGTAGCCGGGGCCGGCCAGTTGTCCGGTCAGGTTGGACACCAAAGGGATTCGCGGGGGCCGCGGCTCGATACCGGCCGCCGCGGCGGCGAAACCGTCCAGCATCGGCTCCATCAGAGCCGAGTGAAACGCATGCGAGACCGCCAACCGGTGCACCCTTGCGCCGGAGCCGGCCAACCGGTCCGCCACCGCCGCCACGGCTTCCTGCTCACCGGAGAGCACCACCGCGTCGGGGCCGTTGACCGCCGCGATGCTCACCCCACCACCCAGCAGCGGCCCCACCTGCGACTCGCCCGCGGTCACCGCCACCATCACCCCGCCGGGCGGCAGCGCCGCCATCAACGCACCCCGGGCCGCCACCAACCGCGCCGCATCCCGCAGCGACAACACCCCCGCCACACACGCCGCGGCGATCTCACCCACCGAATGCCCCATCACCACCCGCCGGGCGGCAGCGCCGCCATCAACGCACCCCGGGCCGCCACCAACCGCGCCGCATCCCGCAGCGACAACACCCCCGCCACACACGCCGCGGCGATCTCACCCACCGAATGCCCCATCACCACATCCGGTGTCACACCCAAGGATTCCCACAACGCCGCCAACGCCACCTCGAACACGAACAACGCCGGCTGGGCAAACTCCGTGCTCTGCAACAACTCCGGATCGGCGCCCCACATCACCTCACGCACCGACAGCCGGGAATGCTCGTCCACCACCGCGACAGCCTCATCCAACGCCCCGGCGAACACCNCGGCTGGGCAAACTCCGTGCTCTGCAACAACTCCGGATCGGCGCCCCACATCACCTCACGCACCGACAGCCGGGAATGCTCGTCCACCACCGCGACAGCCTCATCCAACGCCCCGGCGAACACCTCGAACCTCTCGTACAGCTGCCGGCCCATCCCCAACGTCTGCGAGCCCTGACCGGGAAACACCAACACCGTCTTGCCCGTCGACCGAGCCCGCCCCACCACGGTGGCCGGGCCCGGCCGCCCCGACGCCAGACCCGCCAAACCCGTTGCCAACGCGCCACGCTCGCGGCCCACCACCACCGCGCGATGCTCGAACACCGCCCGGGTGCTAACCAACGACCACCCCACGTCCAGTGGACTCGCCTGCGCGTCGGCGGTCACATGGTCCAGCAACCGGCGGGCCTGCCCGGCCAACGCCTCGGCCGAACGGGCCGAAACCACCCACGGCACAACAGCATCGGGCATAGTAGACGATGCGGGTGCGGCCTCGGTCTCGGCGGCCGCGGGGGCCTGCTCGACGATCACATGCGCGTTGGTGCCGCTGATCCCGAACGACGACACCCCGGCGCGGCGCGGCCCGCCGTGCTCCGGCCAGGGCCGCGGGTCGGTCAGCAGCGACACCGCCCCGGCCGACCAATCCACATGCGGCGACGGGACGTCCACGTGCATCGTCTTGGGCATCACCCCGTGCCGGAGCGCCTGCACCATCTTGATCACCCCGGCCACCCCGGCCGCCGCCGAGGTGTGACCGATGTTGGATTTGATCGAGCCCAGCCACAGCGGCCGGTCCGCCGGGCGGTCCTGGCCGTAGGTCGCCAAAAGCGCTTGGGCCTCAATGGGATCGCCGAGCACCGTGCCGGTGCCGTGGCCCTCGACCACGTCCACGTCCACGGCCGACAGGCCGGCGTTGGCCAGCGCCGCCCGGATCACCCGCTGCTGCGAAGGCCCGTTGGGGGCGGTCAGGCCGTTGGACGCGCCGTCCTGGTTGACCGCGCTGCCCCGCAGCACCGCCCACACCGGGTGTCCCAGCCGACGGGCGTCGGCCAACCGCTCCAGCACCAGCACACCGGCGCCTTCCGACCACGAAGTGCCGTCGGCCGCACCGGCATACACCTTGCAGCGGCCGTCGGGCGCCAGCGCCCGCTGCCGGCTGAACTCGACGAACGCCGCGGGCGTGGCCATCACGGTGACACCGCCGGCCAGCGCCAGGTCGCACTCGCCGGACCGCAGCGACTGCGCGGCCAGGTGCATGGCGACCAGCGACGACGAGCACGCGGTGTCCACCGACACCGCCGGCCCCTCCAGGCCCAGCACGTAGGACACCCGGCCCGAGGTCACGCTCAACGTCGAGCCGGTGAGGCCGTAGCCCTCCAGCTCGCCCTTCACCTCGCCGCCGTAGCCGGCGTGGATGACGCCGGCGAAAACCCCGGTCGCCGTGCCGCGCAACGCCGAGGGATCAATGCCGGCCCGCTCCAAGGCTTCCCAGCAGATCTCCAGCATGATCCGTTGCTGGGGATCCATGGCCAGCGCCTCGCTGGGTCCGATGCCGAAGAACCCGGCGTCGAAGTCGCCCGCGTGCTGCAGAAAACTGCCCTGCCGGGTGTACATCTTGCCCTTGGCGTCCGGATCGGGGTCGTACAACCCCTCGACATCCCAGCCGCGGTCGACCGGAAAGTCCGACACCGTGTCGCGGCCCTCGATCACGAGGTCCCACAACGCTTCCGGCGAGTCCACCCCGCCGGCGTAGCGGCACGCCATGCCCACCACCGCCACCGGTTCGGACAGCCGGCCTTCCAGCTCCGCGACCCGCCGCCGGGTCCGCCTGAGATCGGCCGTGAGGCGCTTCAGGTAGTCGAGGTGCTGCTCGGTGCCCGGCATCGGCGCTCCTTGCGGGGTGTCAGCGGCCGAGTTCTTCATCGAGGATCGCAAAGAGTTGGCTCTCGGTGGCGGCTTCCAGGTCTTCGTCGAGCGGTGCGGAATCGGGCCCGTCACCGGCCGGAAGCGCGCCGAGCAGGCCGTGGATGCGGGCCCGCAGCACGGCCTTGTCGTCGGAATTCCAGTGGGGCGCGCCCAGCAGCGCCTGCAGCTCGCGGGTGATGTCGTTGAAGCGACCCATCAGGTCGGGCTGGTCGTCGCCGCCGGAGCCGGCCAGCCGGGAGTCGAGGTGCTCGGCCAGCACCACCGGTGTCGGATAGTCGAAGATCAGTGTTGGCGAAAGGGTAAGCCCGGTAGCGTTTTTCAGCCTGTTGCGCAGTTCGACCGCGGTCAGCGAGTCGAACCCGAGGTCCTGGAACGCCCGGCCGGCGTTGATGTCCGCCGGGTTGGGCACCCCGAGCACCATCGCCGCGTTGCCGCACACCAGGTCGACCAGCTCGCGCCGGCGCGCCTCGGGACTCAGGCCGTGCAGCCGCGCGGCAAGCCCGCTCATCGACGCGGTGACGTCCGCGTCGTCGATGACGCGGCGGGTGGGGCCGGCGGCCAGCTCGCGCAACAGCGGGGGCAGCGCGGCGATGTTCTCCGACAGCGCGGCACGGTCCAGCCGGGCCGCCACCAGCACCGGCGTCTCGACCAGCATGGCGGCGTCGAACGCCGCCAGCGCCTGTTCGGTGGACAACGGCGCCAGCCCGATCCGGCTCATCCGGGCCTTGTCGCGGTCGCCGAGGTGGGCGGTCATCGCCGAGGCCTGTTCCCACAGCCCCCACGCCAGCGACAGGCCGGCGAGCCCGTCGGCGCGCCGGTGGGCAACCAGCCCGTCCAGAAAGCTGTTGGCCGCCGCGTAGTTGGCCTGACCGGGCGTGCCCACGATCCCGGCCATCGACGAAAACACCACGAACGCCGACAAATCCAGGTCCTTGGTCAGCTCGTGCAGGTTCCAGGCGCCGTCCACCTTGGCCCGCAGCACCGCATCCACCCGGTCCGGGGTCAGCGAGGACAGCAGCCCGTCGTCGAGGATCCCGGCGGCGTGCACGATCCCGCGCAGCGGATAGCCCGACGGTAGCCCGGCCAGCATGGTGGCCACCGCGTCGCGATCGCCGACGTCACAGGCCAGCACCGACGCCGACGCGCCCGCCCGCTGCAGCTCGTCCACCAACTCGGCGGCTCCGGCGGCCTGCGCGCCGGTGCGGCTGACCAGCACCACATGGCCCACCCGGTAGCGGTCGACGAGATGGCGGGCCAGCGCCGAACCGGCCATCCCGGTGCCGCCGGTAATCAGCACGGTGGACTGCGCCAGCCCGCCCCCGCACCCGCTGAGCACCTCGCCGGGCCCGGACGGCACGGTCAGCACCACCTTGCCGATGTGGCGGGCCTGGCTGACATACCGGTAGGCCGTCGACGCGCAGCGCACGTCGAATGTCTTGAGCGGCAACGGTGTCAGCACACCCGCTCGCAGCAGTCCCACGATTTCGGCCAGCATCGCCGCGGTGCGGTCGGGGCCGGCCTCCATCAGATCGAACGCCCGATAGCGCGCCCCGCGGTACCGCTGCGCGACGACGTCCGGGTCACGCACGTCGGTCTTGCCCATCTCGATGAACCGCCCGCCGGGGGCCAGCAGCCGCAGCGACGCGTCGGTGAACTCGCCGGCCAGCGAGTTGAGCACGACGTCGACCCCGGCCCCGCCGGTGGCCGCGAGGAACTTCTGCTCGAAGTCCGGGCTGCGCGAATCACCGATGTGGTCGTCGTCGAATCCCATCGCGCGCAAGGTGTCCCACTTGCCGCGGCTGGCGGTGGCGAAGACCTCGGCGCCGTAGTGGCGGGCCAGTTGCACCGCGGCCATGCCCACTCCGCCGGTGGCGGTGTGCACCAGCACCCGCTCGCCGGGCCGCAGCCCGGAAAGCACCGACAACCCGTAAAGCGCCGTCAGGAACACCACCGGCACGCCCGCCGCCGCCACCAGCGACAGACCCGGCGGCACGGCAGTCAGCAATCGCTGATCCACCACCGCTTCGGACCCGACCACCCCCAGCAGCCCCATCACCGGGTCACCGACGGCCAGGCCGGTCACCGCGGGCCCCACCTCCACGACCACGCCGGCGCCTTCGGCGCCCAGCCGGCCGCCGCCGGGATACATGCCCAGGGCCACCAGCACATCCCGGAAGTTGACCCCGACCGCGGCCACCGCGACCCGCACCTGCCCGTCCGCCAATTCCGTTCGCGGGCACCGGCTGACCACCAGGTCCCCCAGCGTGCCCTCGCCGCCGGCGTCCAACCGCCACGCCCCGGACGGCAGCCCGAGCGTCGCGCCGGCCCGCGCCGGCCGCAGCCGGGCCGCATGGGCCACACCCTGGCGAACCACCACTTGTGGCTCGCCGCAAGGGATTACCGCCCTGGCGTCCAGGGATCCGTCGGAGTCGATCAGCACCAGGCGGCCCGGATGCTCGGCCTGCGCCGACCGCACCAGGCCCCACACCGCCGCACCGGCCAGGTCCGAAACGTCCTCCCCGGCCAGGGCCACGGCCCCGTGGGTCTGCACGGCCAGCACCCCGGCGCCCTCACCGTCCAACCAGGATTGCAGCACCGCCAGCGTCTCGGTGACCGCCGCGTGCACCGACTTCACCACGTCGCCGCCGTGTTCGCCCGGCTCCCACAGCGTGACCTCGTCACCAAGATCGTTGCCGCCCAGTGCGATCGGCGACCAGATCACGTCGAGCAGCCCCGAGGGCTGCGCGGTGCCCATCGCCGCGCTCAGCTGCCCCGGTGAGACCGGGCGCATCGTCACCGACCGCACCGACAGCACCGGCAGGCCCGCGCCGTCCGCCAATTCCACCGACACCGCGCCGGCCCCGGCCGGGGCGATCCGGACCCGCGCCCGCGACGCGCCCGAGGCGTGCAACGCCACCCCCTGCCAGGAGAACGGCAACACGGTCTGGTCCTTCTCGCCCGCCACACCGAGCGCGTGCAGCGCGGCGTCCAGCAACACCGGATGGACGCCGAAATCGTCACCGGCGGCGGCGTCGTCGGGCAGGGCGACCTCGGCGAAGATCTCGTCGCCGCGCTGCCACATCGCCCGCAAACCCCGGAAGGCCCGGCCGTATTCGTAGCCCCGCTGCGCGAGCCGGGCGTACCCGCCGGTGACGTCGACCGCGGTCGCCCCGATCGGCGGCCAGATCGACAGGTCGCCGGCCGGTGTCACCGTCCCGGTCCGCAGCACACCCTCCGCGTGCAGCATCCACTCCGAATCCTGGTGTGCGGCAGCCGAATACACCGACAGCGGGCGGCGTCCCGCCTCGTCGGGCGCGCCGACCACCAGCTGCAGCCGCACACCACCGGACGCGGGCAGCGGCAACGGGGCCGACAACGTCAGCTCGTCGATCACGCCGCAGCCAACCTCGTCGCCGGCCCGGATGGCCAACTCGACGAACCCCGCCCCGGGAAACAACACCGTGTCGCCCACCGCATGATCGGCCAGCCACGCCTGCGCGGACGTCGACAGCCGGCCGGTCAGCACCACACCCCCGGAATCGGGCCGCGGCAGCACCGCGCCGAGCAGCCCGTGCTCGGCGCCGCGCAGCCCCAGGGCGGCGACGTCGGAGGATCCCGTCGACCCGCCGGGCAGCCAAAAGTGTTGCCGCACAAACCCGTACGTCGGCAGGTCGACGCGGCGGCCGCCCAGCCCGTCCAGCATCGCGCACCAGTCCACGACCACGCCCGACACGAACGCCTGGCCGGCCGAGAGCCAGAACCGGTCCGGTCCGCCGTCGTCGCGGCCCAGCGACGGGATGACGCAGCCCTGACCGCCGTCGGGCATGGTTTCTTCGATGGCGGCCGTCAGCACCGGATGCGGGCTGCACTCGATGAACGCCCGATAGCCCGCTTCGGCGGCGCCGCGCACCGCCCGCTCGAATTGCACCGTCTGCCGGATGCTGCGGAACCAGTAGTCGCCGTCCAGCGCGGCGGTGTCCATCAGTTCGCCGGTGACCGTGGAGAAGAACGCCACCGCCGACGACCGCGGCGCGATACCGCGCAGCGCCTCGGCGAGCGAATCGCGAATTTCCTCCACCTGAACCGAATGCGAGGCGTAGTCGACGTCGATCCGGCGGGCACGGATGTCGTCGGCCGCGCACCGGTCCAGCAGTTCCGTCAGGGCATCCACCTCGCCGGACACCACCACCGCCGAAATCCCGTTGACGGTGGCGATATTCAATCGCTCACCCCAGGGGGCGATCAGCTGCTCGGCGCGCGAGCGTCCGCAGGCCAGCGAGACCATGCCGCCGCGGCCCGACAGCCGCACCAGCAGCCGGCTGCGCAGCGCCACCACCCGCGCGGCGTCGTGCAGCGACAGCGCCCCGGCCACACAGGCCGCCGCGATCTCGCCCTGGGAGTGACCGATCACGGCGTCGGGAACCACACCCACCGAACGCCACAACTCGGCCAGCGACACCATCACCGCCCACAGCGCCGGCTGCACCACGTCCACCCGGTCCAGCCCGGGCGCGCCCGGTGCCCCGCGGATGACGTCGATCAGCGACCAGTCGACGTGCTCGGCCAACGCCCGAGCACACCGATGCATGTGTTCGGCGAATACCGTTGAGCGGTCCAGCAATTGAGCGCCCATGCCGGGCCATTGCGAGCCCTGGCCGGGGAACACGAAAACCGTCTTGCCCACCGGCTGGGCCCGGCCGGTCACCACGCCCGCCCCCGGCTGCCCGCCCGCCAGATCGGCCAGCCGGCGAAGCAGCTGCGCGCCGTCGGCGCCGACGATCACCGCCCGGTGCTCGAACCGCGACCGCGTCGACACCAGCGACCAGCCCACGTCCAGCACCCGCACGCCGGGATCGGCCTTCACCCGCGCCAGCAGCCGCGCCGCCTGGTTCGTCAACGCCTCGGCCGAGCGCGCCGAGAGCACCCACGGCACCACCACGTCACCCCCTTGGGGCGCAACGGTTTCCGGCTCATACTGCTCGACGATGACGTGCGCGTTGGTGCCGCTGATGCCGAACGACGAGACGCCCGCGCGGCGCGGCCGATCCCGCGCCGGCCAGGGCCGCGCCTCGGTGAGCAGCGACACCGCCCCGGCCGACCAATCCACCTGCGGCGTCGGCTCGTCCACGTGCAGGGTCTTGGGCATCACCCCGTGCCGAATCGCCTGGACCATCTTGATCACCCCGCCGGCGCCGGCCGCGGCCGAGGTGTGACCCATGTTGGATTTGATCGACCCCAACCACAGCGGTTCGTCGACCGGGCGGTCCTGGCCGTAGGTCGCCAAAAGCGCTTGGGCCTCAATGGGATCGCCCAGCATGGTGCCCGTCCCATGCCCTTCCACCAGGTCCACGTCGGCCGCGCCGAGCCGGGCGTTGGCCAGCGCCGCCCGGATCACCCGCTGCTGCGACGGACCGTTGGGGGTGGCCAGGCCGTTGGACGCGCCGTCCTGGTTGACCGCGGAGCCGCGCAGCACCGCCAGCACCGAATGTCCCAGTCGCCGTGCATCGCTCAGCCGCTCCAGCACCAGCACCCCGACGCCTTCGGAGAAGCCGGTGCCGTCCGCGGCGCCCGCGTAGGCCTTGCAGCGGCCGTCGGCGGCCAGCGCCCGCTGCCGGCTGAACTCGATGAACATCGCGGGGGTGGCCATCACCGTCACCCCGCCGGCCAGCGCCAGGTCGCATTCGCCGGAGCGCAGCGACTGCGCCGCCAGGTGCAGCGCCACCAACGACGACGAACACGCGGTGTCGACCGACACCGCCGGGCCTTCCAGGCCCAGCGCGTAGGCCACCCGCCCCGAGGCCACGCTCAGCGTCGAGCCGCGCAGGCCGTATCGCTCCAGGTTTCCGGGCACCCGGCCCTGGCCGCCGTAGGAGCCGTGGAATATCCCGGCGAACACCCCGGTCGCCGATCCGCGCAGCGTGGCGGGGTCGATTCCGGCCCGCTCCAACGCTTCCCAGGACACCTCGAGCAGCAGCCGCTGCTGGGGGTCCATCGCCAGCGCCTCACTGGGTGCGATCCCGAAGAACGCGGCATCGAAATCGCCCACGCCGGTGAGGAATCCGCCGCACCGGCAGTACGACTTGCCGACCGCGTCGGGATCGGCGTCGAACAGCCCGGCCAGGTCCCAGCCGCGGTCGGCGGGAAACTCCGAGACGACGTCGCGGCCCTCGACCACCATCTCCCACAACGCCTCGGGCGAATCCACGCCGCCCGGGTAGCGGCAACCCATGCCCACCACGGCCACGGGTTCGGTCGCCGCGACCAGGTACCGGCGGTTCTCGCGCTTGAGCCGCTCGTTCTCCTTCAGCGACTGGCGCAGCGCCCGGACCAGTTCCTCGGTGTCGCCGCTCATCGGAGGCGGCCTCGGGTGTCACTCACAGCGATACTTCCGCATTCGTGCACGGGCGAGGGTCAGTGCCAACGCAACAACACCAGTTCGGAGCAGAAACCCGGACCCATCGCGAGCATCAGGCCGGGGCTGTCGCTCGGCGGCGGCTTGGCGAGGGTGTCGCGCAGCACGTGCAGCACCGACGCCGACGACAGGTTGCCGATCTCGCCGAGTGACCGCCAGGTCAGTTCCAGCGCCTCCGGCGGCAGGCCGAGGGCGGCGTTGATCGCCTCGATCACCTTGGGCCCGCCCGGATGGCTGACGAAGGCGCCGATGTCGTTGGTGGTCAGGCCGTGCGCCCCGAGGAATCCGGTGACGTCGTCCTCGATGTACTGCTCGACGACGGCCGCGACGTCCTTGGACAGCACCAGCTCGAATCCCGTCGCGCCCACGTCGTAGCCCATGGTGCGCAGCGAATCCGGATACAGGTGGCTGCGCGAATCCAGGACGCTGGGGCCGGCGGCGTCGAGCTGCTCGGCGCGCCGCTCGCCCACCGCCACCACGGCCCCGGCGCCGTCGGCGAACAGGGCGCTGCCGACCAGCCCGGCCAGCGACGGCTTGTAGCCGGGGTAGGTCAGCGAGCACAGCTCGACCGAGACCAGGGCGGCGACGGCGTCCGGTGCGCCGCGCAGGTAGTCGTGCATGCGGGCCACCCCGGCGGCGCCGGCCACGCAGCCGAGCCCGAACAGCGGCACCCGGCGCACGTCGTCGCGCAGACCGAGCCGCGCGGCGATCCGGGCGTCCACCGAGGGCACCGCCAGGCCGGTGACCGTGGTGGTGATCAGCACGTCGAGGTCTTCGGGTTTCAGGCCGGCCTCGTCGAGCGCGCCGGACAGCGCCGCGCAGCCCAGGGTCACCGCGTGGTCGATGAAGATCCGGTTGGCCACGCCGAAGTCGGTCAGCGTGGGGTATTGCTCGAGCGGCAGCACCAGATGGCGGCTGCCGACCTTGGCGCTGGCATGCAGCTGCCGCACGATGTCCTCGTAGCCTTCGAATTCGGGGATGCTGACGAAGAAGTCGGTGAGCTCACGCTGCGGATAGCGGTGCGGCGGCAGCGCACCGAACACGCCGGCGATGACGCTCATTGCACCCACCCCTTGATCACGACCGGTCGGGCTGACAGGTTCAGCCGCATCGCTCGAGCGGGAAGTCTAGTCCGGTTGCAATTTACCGGCAGGTAAATCGAAGCCATCTCAGGCCGGGCCGCCGAGCCGCTCGCGCAGCCGCGCGGCGGTGGCCGCCACGGTGTCGATCTGCTCGACGACCCGCGCCGGCGCGGTGCCGCCCCGCGCGTCCCGGGAGGACACCGAGCCCTCGATCGTCAAAACCTCCCGTACCTGCGGCGTCAGGGCCGGGCTGATGGCGGCCAGTTCGTCGTCGGTCAGCTCGTCGAGCCCGACGGCCCGCTGCTCGGCGGCGCGCACCGCGGCCCCGGCGGCCTCGTGCGCGGACCGGAACGGCACGCCCTGGCGCACCAGCCATTCGGCGATGTCGGTGGCCAGCGTGTAGCCGGCGGGGGCCAGCGCGGCCATCCGCTGCACGTCGAAGGTCAGGCTGCCGACCAGGCCGGCCATCGCGGGCAGCACCAGCTCCAGCTGGGCCACCGCGTCGAACACCGGTTCCTTGTCCTCCTGCAGGTCGCGGTTGTAGGCCAGCGGTTGGGCCTTCAGCGTGGCCAGCAGCCCGGCCAGGTTGCCGATCAGCCGCCCCGACTTGCCGCGGGCCAGCTCGGCGATGTCCGGGTTCTTCTTCTGCGGCATGATCGAGCTGCCGGTGGACCAGGCGTCGTGCAGCTTGACGTAGCCGAACTCCGTCGAGCTCCACAGGATGACGTCCTCGGCCAGCCGGGACAGGTCGACGCCGATCATGGCGAAGACGAACGCGGCCTCGGCGGCGAAGTCCCGGGACGCGGTGGCGTCGATCGAGTTGTCGGCGGCGCTGGCAAACCCCAGCTCCGCGGCGATCGCGTCCGGGTCCAGGCCCAGCGACGAGCCGGCCAGCGCCCCCGAGCCGTACGGGGACACCGCGGCGCGCTTGTCGAAGTCGACGATGCGGTCGACGTCGCGCAGTAGCGGGTGGGCGTGCGCGAGCAGATGGTGGGCCAGCAGCACCGGCTGCGCGGACTGCAGGTGCGTCTTGCCCGGCATGATGGCCTCGGGGTGGGCGGCGGCCTGGGCGACCAGCGCCCCCACCACGTCCAGCGCCCCGGCCGCGACGCGGCGCACGGCGTCGCGCAGCCACATCCGGAACAGGGTGGCCACCTGGTCGTTGCGCGACCGGCCGGCCCGCAGCCGCCCGCCCAGGTCGGGCCCGACGCGGTCGATCAGGCCGCGCTCCAGCGCCGCGTGCACGTCCTCGTCGGTGACCAGCGGGGTGAAGCTGCCGTCGGCCACGTCTTCCGCCAGGCTGTCCAGCCCGGCCAACAGCCCGTCGCGCTGCTCCTCGGACAGCAGCCCGGCCCGGTACAGGATCACGGTGTGCGCCCGGGAGGCGACGATGTCGTAGGGGGCCAGCACCCAGTCGAAGTGGGTGGACTTGCTCAGGGCGGCCAGCGCGTCGGACGGGCCGTCGGCGAACCGCCCGCCCCACAGCGACCCCTCGCGGGTGCTCACGCGCGCCCCCCGGCGCGCCCTCTTGCGGGAAAGCTCACCGCTGGTCCCGGCGGGAGGCGATCTTCGACGACAGCCCGTGCACGTAGACGAAACCCTTCGCCGCCGACTGGTCGAAGCTGTCGCCCTCGTCGTAGGTGGCCAGGTTGAAGTCGTAGAGCGATTCGGCGCTGCGCCGGCCGTTGACGGCAATGTGGCCGCCGTGCAACACCATTCGGATCTCGCCGGTGACGTGCTCCTGGGTCTTGTCGACGAAGCTTTCCAGCGCAGCCTTCAGCGGCGAATACCACAACCCGTCGTACACCAGCTCGGCCCAGCGCTGATCGGTGTGCCGCTTGAACCGGCCCAGCTCCCGCTCCAGCGTGACGTGCTCGAGCTCGGTGTGCGCGGTGATGAGCACCATGGCGCCGGGCGCCTCGTAGATCTCGCGGCTCTTGATGCCCACCAGCCGGTCCTCCACGACGTCCAGGCGCCCCACCCCCTGGGCGCCGGCGCGGGCGTTGAGTTCCTCGATGGCGCCCAGCACCGACACCGGCTTGCCGTCGATGGACACCGGAACCCCGCGCTCGAACCCGACGATCACCTCGTCGGGGGTGCTCCAGTTCAGCGTGGGGTCCTCGGTGTAGGCGTAGACGTCCTTGGTGGGCGCGTTCCAAAGGTGTTCCAGGAAACCGGTTTCCACCGCGCGACCCCACACGTTCTGGTCGATGGAGAATGGCGAGCGTTTGGTCACGTTGATCGGGATGGCGTTCTCCTCGGCGAACGCGATCGCCTTCTCCCGCGTCCACGCGTAATCGCGCACCGGGGCCAGCACCTCGAGATCCGGTGCCAGCGAAGCGAATCCGACCTCGAAGCGGACCTGGTCGTTGCCCTTGCCGGTGCAGCCGTGCGCGACGATGCTGCCGCCGTGCTCGCGGGCCGCGGCCACCAGGTGCTTGACGATCAGCGGCCGGCTGATCGCCGACACCAGCGGGTAGCGGTCCATGTAGAGGGCGTTGTTGCGGATGGTGGGCAGGCAATAGCCCTCGGCGAATTCGTCGCGGGCGTCCACGACGACGGCCTCCACCGCGCCGCAGTCCAGGGCGCGCTGGCGGATGACCTCCATGTCTTCGCCGCCCTGGCCGAGGTCGATCGCCACCGCTACGACCTCACGGCCGGTCTCCTTGCCGATCCAGCTGATGGCCACCGAGGTGTCCAGACCGCCGGAATACGCCAGGATGACGCGTTCTGACATGAACCAATCTCCTTAAGTTGAACCGCTTTAGGTGAGTTTTTCCAATGTGTCGGCCAGCTCCGCGCCCGTCATCGGATCGCGGGCGGCGACGAACACGGTGTCGTCGCCGGCGATGGTGCCGACGACGTACGGTAGCGCCGCCCGGTCGATGGCGCTGGCCAGGTAGTCGGCGGCGCCCGGCGGAGTGCGCAGCACCGCGAGGTTCGCGCTGGCGTCGGCCGAGACCAGCAGCTCGCTCAGCAACCGGGAAAGCCTTGCGGTGCCGCCCGATACGCCGCGCACCGGGCTGCCGTCCTCGGGGACCATGTAGACGCCGACCCCGCCGTCGGCGCCGCGCAGTTTGACCGCGCCCAGCTCCTCGAGGTCGCGCGACAGGGTGGCCTGGGTGACCTCGATGCCCTCGTCGGCCAGCAGCGCCGCCAGCTCGCTCTGGCTGCGCACCTGCGCCGACGACAGGATCGCCACGATGCGGGCCTGCCGGGCGGCCCGGGTGGTTTCGGGGGCGCTCTTCGAGCGGGTCATGCCTGCCGCTCCAAAAGCCAGGTGAGCAGCGCCTTTTGCGCGTGCAACCGGTTTTCGGCCTCGTCCCAGACGACGCTGGACGGCCCGTCCATCACCTCGTCGGTGATCTCCTCGCCGCGGTGGGCCGGAAGGCAGTGCAGCACAATGGCTTCCGGATCCGCGAGGGACACCAGGTCGGCGTTGAGCTGATACGGCCAAAACGGTGTGCGGCGGTCCAGGCCGTCGTCCTCCTGCCCCATCGACGTCCAGGTGTCGGTGACCAAGACGTCGACACCGCGCGCGGCCGTCCGCGCGTCGGTGGTGAGAGTGACCGTGGCGCCGGTGCTTTCGGCGCGCCGCCGGGCCGCTGCCACGAATTCCGGTGCCGGGGTGAAGCCGTCCGGGGCGGCGATGGTGACGTGGATGCCGGCCGTGACCCCGCCCAGCATCAGCGAGTGGGCCATGTTGTTGGCGCCGTCACCGAGGTAGCACATCCGCAGGCCGCTCAGCGACCCCTTGTGCTCGGCGATGGCCTGTAGGTCGGCGAGCACCTGGCAGGGATGGAACTCGTCGGAGAGCGCGTTGATCACCGGCACGGTCGCGGCGCCGGCCATCGCCTCGAGGCGGTGCTGCTCGAACGTCCGCCACACGATGGCCTCGACGTAGCGGGACAGCACCCGGGCGGTGTCCTCCAGCGTCTCGTCGCGGCCCAGCTGGGTGCTGCGGGCGTCGACGACCACGGCGTGCCCGCCGAGCTGGGCGATGCCCACCTCGAACGAGAACCGGGTGCGGGTGGAGTTCTTGTCGAAGAGCACCGCGACCCCGCGCGGGCCCTCCAGCGGGCGCGCGCTGAACGGGTCCTTCTTCAGCTCGGCGGCCAGCGCCAACACCTCGGCCTGCTCGGCCGGCGACAGGTCGTCGTCGCGCAGGAAATGCCGGGGGGTCATGCCGCGGCCCTGTCGAGAATGCCGGGCAGCGCCGCGATGAAGCCGTCGATCTGGGCCTCGGTCACGATCAGCGGCGGAGCCAGCCGGATGACGCCGGGGGCGGCGGCATTCACCAGGAATCCGGCCTCGCGGGCGGCCGCCTCGGCGTCCTTGGCGCGCGGCGCGGTCAGCACCACCCCGCACAGCAGTCCGCGCCCGCGCACGTGGTCGACCAGCGGATGGCCGAGCCCCTCGATGCCCTGGTGCAGCGACTTGCCCAGCACCTCGGCGTGCCGGACCAGGTTCTCCGAAACCAGCACCCGCAACACCGCGAGCGCCGCGGCCGCGCACACCGGGTTGCCGCCGAAGGTGCTGCCGTGCAGGCCCGGGGTCAGCAGGTCGGCGGCCGGACCGACGGCCAGGCAGGCGCCGATCGGCAAGCCGCCGCCGAGCCCCTTGGCCAGCGTCACCACGTCGGGGGTGATGCCGTCGTGCTGATGGGCGAAAAACGTTCCGGTGCGGCCCATTCCGGTCTGCACCTCGTCGAGCACCAGCAGCGCGCCGTGCCGTGCGGTGATGTCGCGGGCGGCGGCCAGGTATCCCTCGGGTGGGACGACGACGCCGCTCTCCCCCATGATCGGTTCCAAAAACACCGCGGCGGTGCCGTCGTCGACCGCGGCGGCCAGCGCCTCGGTGTCGCCGTAGGGCACGTGCGTGACGTCGCCGGGCAGCGGCGCGAACGGCGCCTGCTTGCTGGGCTGACCGGTCAGCGCCAGCGAACCCATGGTCCGGCCGTGGAAGGCCTCTTGCGCCGCAACGAGTTTGGTGCGGCCGGTGAGCCGCGACAGCTTGAACGCGACCTCGTTGGCCTCGGTTCCGGAGTTGCAGAAGAACACCCGCGCCGTGCCCGCGGATTCGGTGCCGCCGGATTCGTGGCCGGCTGGTTCGTGGCCGGCGCCCAGCAGGGCCACCAGTTCCTCGGCCAGCGCCAGACTCGGCTCGGTGGCATACAGATTCGAGGTGTGGCCCAGCGTCGACAGCTGCTTCGTGACGGCCTCGATGATCGCCGGGTGGCGATGGCCCAGCACGTTGACCGCGATGCCGCCGAGCAGGTCGAGGTAGGTGTTGCCGTCGACGTCGGTGACCACGGCGCCCTCGCCGCTGGCCAGCGCGACCGGCGGGGTGCCGTAGTTGTGCATCATCACGGCCTCCCAGCGCCGCCGCAGCGCGTCCGTGTTTGTCACCATCGCCGATCCCCCTTCCCGAGCGTCACGCTGGGGTGGTTCTCGGCGCCGAACGCCACGCTGGCGTGACGCTCGGCGGCTGGCAAGGCACCCTTCGTCACGAGCTCACCACCTTGGTGCCGGTGCCCGCGTCGGTGAAAAGCTCCACCAGCACACAGTGTTCGACCCGCCCGTCGATGACGTGCGCGCTGGGCACGCCCGCGGACACCGCCCGCAGACACGCCTCGACCTTGGGGATCATGCCCGCCTCCAGCGTGGGTAGCAGTTGGGACAGTGTGGCCGTGTCGATCTCGCTGACCAGCGAATCACGGTTGGGCCAGCTGGTGTACAGGCCCTCGACATCGGTGAGCATCAGCAGCTTCTCGGCGCCCAGGGCTTCGGCCAGCGCCGCCGCCGCGGTGTCGGCGTTGATGTTGTGTACCACCCCTTCGGCGTCCGGGGCCAGCGTCGACACCACCGGAATGCGCCGCGCCGCAATCAGATCCAGCACCGCGGCGGCGTTGACCCGCTCCACGTCGCCCACCAGGCCGATGTCGGTGGTCACGCCGTCCACGGTGACGCTGCGCCGCACGGCGGTGAACAGCTGGGCGTCCTCGCCGGTGATGCCGACCGCGTACGGGCCGTGCGCGTTGATCAGGTTGACCAGTTCGCGGCCGACCTGGCCGAACAGCACCATCCGCGCCACGTCGAGCACTTCCGGTGTGGTGACCCGGAATCCGCCCTTGAAGTCGCCAGGGATGCCCAGCCGGCGCAGCATCGCGGTGATCTGCGGCCCGCCGCCGTGCACGACGACGGGGTGGATGCCGCAGTTGCGCAGGAACGCCATGTCGGCGGCGAAGGCGCGCCGCAGGGTGTCGTCGGTCATGGCGTTGCCGCCGTACTTGATCACCACAATCTTGCCGTGCAGCTGCTTGAGCCAGGGCAGCGCTTCGGCCAGCACCTGCGCCTTGACCGCGGTGGGCAGCGCTTCGGTCGAGGGCGTCATGAGCTGTAGGCCGAATTCTCTTCGACGTAGCCGTGCGACAGGTCGGTGGTGCGGATGGTGGCCCGCCCGTCGCCGAGCCGCAGGTCGACGGTGATGTCGATGTCGGGCCCGGACAGGTCCACCTCCCGCGCGCCGGGTGTGCCGACGCCGTCGGCGAAGACCGCGGAACCGTTGAACGACACCGTCATCCGGTCGGGATCCAGCGCGATCGGCGCGATGCCGACGGCGGCGACCACCCGGCCCCAGTTGGGGTCGGAGCCGAACACCGCCGTCTTGACCAGGCTGTCGCGGGCGATGGTCCGGGCGGCGACGACGGCGTCGTCGTCACTGGCCGCGCCGGTGACGGTGACGTTGACACGTTTGGTGACGCCCTCGGCGTCGGCCTGCAGCTGAGCGCACAGGTCATCGCAGACCCGCAGCACCGCGTCGTCGAGATCGGCCTGCGCCGGCGTGATCGCGCTGGCTCCGGAGGCCAGCAGCAGCACCGTGTCGTTGGTCGAACACGCGCCGTCGATGTCGAGCCGGTCGAAGGTGGCGGCGGTGGCGCGGCGCAGCGCGGTGTCCAGCGCCACCGGGTCGACGGCCGCGTCGGTGGTGAGCACGCACAGCATGGTGGCCAGCGACGGCGCGATCATGCCCGCGCCCTTGGCCATCCCGCCGACGGTCCAGTTGCCGGGATGGTGCAGCGCAACCTGTTTGGGCACGGTGTCGGTGGTCATGATGGCCTGCGCGGCGTCGTCGCCGCCGGACAGGCCGCCAGCCATGTCCTGCACGATGGTGCGCACCCCGGCGAGCAGCTTGTCCATCGGCAGCCGGTCGCCGATCAGCCCGGTGGAGCACACCGCGACCTCGATGGCGCCGGTCTCGGTGCCCCAGTCCGACAGCGCGGCGGCGACGGCTTCGGCGGTGGCGTGGGCGTCCTGGAAGCCGCCCGGCCCGGTGCAGGCGTTGGCGCCGCCCGAGTTCAGGATGACGGCGCGCAACGCGCCGGTGGTCACCACCTGCTGGCTCCACAGCACCGGCGCGGCCTTGACCTTGTTGCGGGTGAACACGCCGGCGGCGCCGTAGTCGGGTCCCTCGTTGAAGACCAGGGCCAGGTCGCGCTTGCCCGACGCCTTGATCCCCGCGGCGATGCCGGCGGCCCGGAAGCCGGCCGGCGCGGTGACGCCCTGTTCGCGCAGCAGCCGCGCCGCGTTCACCGTCTCGGTCACGGCGCCACCCCGATCACCGAAAGTCCTTGTGTCTCCGGCCAACCCAGCGCCAGGTTCATCGACTGCACGGCCGCCCCGGCGGTTCCCTTGACCAGGTTGTCGATCGCGGCGATCGCCACCAGCACGCCCGCCGCCTCGTCCACCGCCACCGCGATGTGCGCCGCGTTGCTGCCGATCACCGCCCCGGTCCGCGGCAGCTGTCCCTCGGGCATCAGGTAGATGAAAGGCTCTGCGTCATAAGTCTTTTCGTATGCGGCCCGAAGCGCCGACAACGGCGCGGTGGTGCGGGCGGTGCAGGTGGCCAGGATGCCGCGCGAGGTCGGGATCAGCACCGGGGTGAACGACACCGTGACGTCGCGTCCGGACACGGCCGCCAGGCCCTGGGCGATCTCGGGGGTGTGCCGGTGCGCCCCGGCGATGTTGTAGGCCCGCGCCGACCCGATGACCTCCGAGCCCAGTAGGTCGGTCTTGGCGGCGCGACCGGCTCCGGAGGTGCCGCTGACGGCGACCACGGTGACGGCGGGCTCGATCAGGTCCTCGGCCATCGCGGGCAGCAGGGCCAGCAGCGCCGCGGTCGGGTAGCAGCCCGGCACCGCGATCCGGCGGGCGCCGCGCAGCCGCTCGCGCGCCCCGGGCAGCTCCGGGAGCCCGTAGGGCCAACTGCCGGCGTGCGGCGCGCCGTAGAACCGTTCCCAGGCGGCGGCGTCGGTCAGCCGGAAGTCCGCGCCGCAGTCGACGATCAGCGTGTCGGCGCCGAGCTGGTCGGCCAGCGCCGCCGAATGTCCGTGCGGCAACGCCAGAAACACCACGTCGTGGCCGGCCAGCACGGCGGCGTCGGTGGGCTCCAGCACGCGCTGGGCCAACGGCGTCAGGTGCGGGTGATGCTCGCCGAGCGGGCTGCCGGCGCTGGCCGCGGCGGTCACCGCGCCGATCGTCAGCCGCCCCTGGGCGTAAGCCGGGTGCCCGAGCAGCAGGCGTAGGATTTCACCGCCCGCATAGCCGCTGGCACCGGCTACCGCCACCCTCATCACGTCGGCCATTTCGACGATTCTGCATGGTTATGCAGTACTTTGCAAATCCATTCCATCTAGGTGCGCAGCTCGGCGCCGACCGCCTCGGCGGCCCGGCGCACCGCGGCGTCGCGGGCCGCGGTGGCGTCATCCTCGGTCAGGGTCCGGTCCGGCGCACGGAACCGCAGTGCGAAGGTCAGCGACTTGCGGTGCTCGCCGAGCTGCGGCCCGGTGAAAACATCGAACAACTGCAGGTCTTCCAGCAGGTCCCCGGCGCCCTCGCGGACGGCGTCGGCCACCGCCTGGGCCGGCACGTCGGCGGCCACCACCAGGCTGACGTCCTGAAACACCGCCGGGAACGGCGAGACGCGGGGGGCGGGCAGCGTCGCGACGAGGGGTATCGCGTCCAGGTCGAGTTCCAGCGCGCAGGTGCCCCTGGGCAGGCCGGCGCGTTCGACCACCGCCGGATGCAGCTGGCCGGCGTACCCCACCGGGGTGTCGCCGACGAGCACCTCGGCGCATCGGCCCGGATGCCACGGCAGCTGCTGCGCGGCGCGCAACCGCACGTCCACGCCGGCGGCCCGGGCGATGACGCGCACCGCCTCGAACGCGTCGGCGGCCTCGGCGCGACGGCCCGGCCCCCACGGGCCGCGTTGTTCGCGCAGGCCGGTCAGCACCGCGGCGACGTGCTGGGGTTGCCGCGGCAACGACGCGTCCAGGACCGCGATCTCGGCGTCGGTGGGCCGGCGGTCGACCGGAATGAACTGCACCGCACGGGTTTCCGCTGTCGGCTGCACCACCTGCGCCAGCGCGTAGAGGGAGACGTCGACCAGGCCGCGAGACACGTTGCGCACCAAGGCTTCCAGCAGTGCGGGCAGCAGCGTGGTGGCCAGATGCGGGCGGTCGGACTCCAGCGGGTTGAGTACCTGGGTGGTGACGCGCCGCGGGTCGTCGTCCGGCAGTCCCCACACGTCGAACACGCCCGCCGGCAGGAACGGGGTGGGCAGGATCTCGACGTAACCGGACTGGGCCAGCGACCGCCCGATGGCGCGGCGGCGGCGCTGCGCGGCGGACAGGCCGCGGCCGGCCGGCGCCGACGGCAGCACCGATCCGATCACCTCGAGGCCCTCCAGCCGCAGCACCTCCTCGACCAGGTCGGCCGGCTGCAGCAGGTCGGGCCGCCAGCTGGGCGGGACCACCGTCAACGTGCCGCCGTCGGCGGTGACCGCGGCGCCGATCTGGGCGAGCCGCTTGGCCGCGGTGCCCGGCGGGTAGGTGACCCCGGCGAGGCGGTCGGGCAGGTCGGCGGGCATCTGGATGGCCGGCGGTGACCAGCCGTCGCACGCCGGCTCGCCGCGCCAATCGGTCAACGCCTCCGACACCGTGCCGCCGGCGATGCCGGCGAGCAGCGCGGCGCACCGGTCCAGCGCGGCCACCGAGATCGCCGGATCCACCCCGCGCTCGTAGCGGCGGGCGGCTTCGCTGGGCAGGTGCAACCTGCGCTGGGTGCGCGACACCGCGGCCGGGTCCCACACCGCGGCCTCGAGCAGCACGTCGGTGGAATCGGCGCGCACCTCGGTGCTGGCCGCGCCCATCACGCCGCCGATCGCCGCGGTCGCCGCGTCGTCGACGATCAGGACGTCGACGGGTTCGAGCTTGCGCTCGATGTCGTCGAGGGTGACGACGGTCTCGCCGGGCCGGGCGAAGCGCACGCCGAGCCCGCCGCTGATCCGGTTGCGGTCGTGGGCGTGCATGGGGTGGCCGAGCTCGAGCATCACGTAGTTGGTCACATCGACCGCCGGCGAGGTGGCGCGGATGCCCGACAGCAACAGCCGGCGCTGCAGCCACCACGGCGATACCGCCGCCGGGTCGATGCCGGTGACCGGGCGCAGCGCGAACCGCCGCACCCCGGTGTCGGGCTGCACCGTCAGCGGCCAGGCCTCGCCGTCGACCGGCAGCGGCTTGACATCCGCGGGGTCGACGAATTCCAGGTCGTAGGCGCAGGCGATCTCGCGCGCCAGGCCGCGCAACGACATGCAGTAGCCGCGGTCGGGGGTGATCGCCAGGTGGAAGATCACGTCGTCGAGTCCCAGCACCGCGGCGCCGTCGGCGCCCGGTTCGGCGGTGCCCGGCGGCAGCACCAGGATCCCGGAATGGTCGGCGCCCAGGCCGAGTTCGGCCGCCGAGCAGATCATTCCGTCCGAATTGCGGCCGTAGGTTTTGCGCGCGGTGATGGCGAACCCGCCCGGCAGCGTGGTGCCGGGCAACGCCACCACCACCAGGTCCCCTGCTACGAAATTTGTTGCGCCGCAGACGATTTCACGGTCAACGTCGTCGCCGACGTCGACATGGCAGAACTGGATCGGCTTCTTGAAGCCGGTCAGCTCTTCGATGTCGGTGACCCGGCCGACGGTCAGCGGGCCGTCCACCGGCCCCAGCTCGATGACCTCTTCGACCTCGTGGCCGATGCGGATCAGGGTCTGTTCCAGCTCGGCGGGGGCGACGTCCCAGTCCGGCGCCCCGGCGGCCACGACCTCGCGCAACCAGCTGTACGGAACGCGCATCAGGCGCCCACCCCGAACGGCAGCGAGAACCGCATGTCGCCCTCGACCATGTCACGCATGTCCGGAATCCCGTTGCGGAACTGCAGGGTTCGCTCCAGGCCCATTCCGAATGCGAACCCGGAGTAGACGTCCGGGTCGATTCCGGCGGCCCGCAACACATTTGGATGCACCATTCCGCAGCCGCCCCACTCCACCCAGCCGGCGCCGCCCTTCTTGCCGACGAACCACACGTCCACCTCGGCGGAGGGTTCGGTGAACGGGAAGAAGTGCGGCCGGATCCGGGTCCGCGCCTGCGGGCCGAATTCGGCTCGCGCGAACGCGTCCAGCGTTCCGCGCAGGTGCGCCATGGACAGGCCGCGGTCCACGGCCAGGCCCTCGACCTGGTGGAAGACCGGGGTGTGGGTGGCATCGAGTTCGTCGGTGCGGAAGGTGCGCCCGATCGAGATGACGTAGACCGGCAGCTCGCGGGCGAGCAGCGTGCGCACCTGCACCGGCGAGGTGTGGGTGCGCAACAGCTGCCGGGAACCCTCCGGCGCGATGTAGAAGGTGTCCTGTTCGCTGCGCGCCGGGTGGTCGGCGGGGAAGTTGAGCGCGTCGAAGTTGAACTGCTCGGCTTCCACCTCGGGCCCCTCGGCCAGTTCCCAGCCCATCGCGATGAAGGTGTCGGCGATGTGTTCGGCCAGGATCGTGATGGGATGCCGGGCGCCGACCGGCTGCCGGGTCGACGGCAGGGTGACGTCGATGCGTTCGGCGACCAGCACCGCGGCGTCGCGTTCGGCGCGCAACTCGGCCAGGCGTTCGTCGTAGGCCTGCTGGGCCTGCGCGCGTGCGGCGTTGACCCGCTTGCCCGCGTCGGCGCGCTGGTCCTTGGGGACGCCGCCGAGCGCCTGGCGGGCCAGGGCCAGCGGCGCCCGGTCACCGAGGTGCTCGGTCTTTAGGCGCGCCAACGCGTCGAGGTCGCCGGCCCGGGCGAAGGCCTGCCGGGCGGCGCCGACCGCCTCGGCCAACGCTGTTTCCGACAGGTCCACGGGTTGATCACCCACGCGGCGACACTCTCCTTGCTGACGAGGCTCTACGGGCTGCCCGCATCGGCGCCGCGCTGGGTTCGATTCGCCCGGCTCCTCCTCGGTCGCTACGCGAACCGCATCGTCGCCGGGCTGGGCACGATGGTGATTCCGCGCGGCACGGGTCGAGTGCTGATCATAGTGATGCGCTGCGTGCCGCCGCGGCGACGGTCGTCAGCCGGCTACGGCCGGCTGCGGGCCGGTCAGCGGGTCGTCGCCGTCGAGCGGGGTGACCGCCAGGCCGCGGCCGGTGTACGCCTTGGCCGCCGCGTAGGCCACGGCGGCGCCCAGCAGACCGAACACCGGCGTGGCCGCCATGGTTCCCCAATGGTGGGCCAGCATCAAAAAGCCGAAGCCCGAGGACGCCGCCAGCATCAGGTAGCGCGCCGGCGTCCAGTGGATCGGCTGGCGGAACCGCGCCGACACCAGCACGCCCAGGATCACCGCGACGGTGTGACCGGCATCGGTGAAGTCGCCGCCGACGATCGCCGAGGCGATGCCCGCCGCCACCCACCAGCCGACCCAGGCGGCCCGCCAGCGCGCCGGGATCACCGCCGTCATCGCGCCCAGCACCGCCAGCGCGCCGTAGCTCATCCCCACGTCACTGGCCCGGGTGATCGACACGGGCAGCCAGCCGAACTCGACCGACGCTGCCAGCGCGGCGGCCACCAGCAGCGTCGCGCCGATGTGGCCGACCAGAAACGCCACCACCAGCCGGATGGTGCGCAGGTGCAGCTCCGCCAGCGCCAGCAGACAGGTCAGAAAGGGCAGCCAGAAGTAGAGCGGTCCGGCGTCGACGACCAGCGCGCTGCCCAGCAGCGTGCCCAGGTGGCCGTGCGACAGGTTGTGCAGGTTGGTGCTGGCGCGCTGCACGATGACGTCATGCGCCTGCGGGCCGAGCACCAAGATGGCGCAGCTGATGGCCAGCAGCAGCGCCGCATACCCCACGGTGAATTGGACCCGGGCCAGCCGGGACACGATGCCCCCAATCATTGGCACCCATTATGGCTGCGGTTTCGTCTCGTCCGTGTCATCGGAGGCTGACAACTCCTTAAGAGTCTTGAGGCGATATATCGCCAAGTCGGCGGGCATGCCGGCGGGCTTGGGTCCGAAAACCGGTTTGCGGGTGCGTTTGGCCTCGACGCCCAACGCGTCCAACTCGCTTTGCGGTATGTGGTCCAACGTGGAACTCGACACCATGATTCCACCCTTGGTGGCCCGTTCCATAACCCGTGCGGCGATGTTCACATCCACACCCAGCCAATCCGAGGCCAGCCGCTGCGGGCGGCCGGTGTGGATGCCGACCCGCATCCGCGGTGTGTAGCCGGCCACCTCGACCGATCTCAGCGCCTCCTTGGCGGCCAGCACGGCCCGCACGGCGACGGTCGGATCGCCGAACACGGCCATCAGCCCGTCGCCCATCCGCTTGACGATGTGCCCGCCGGCGTCCAGCAGCGGTGGTTCGACGGCGCGGGCCACCTGGCGCAGCAGCGCCAGGGCGGCGTCGTCGCCCGCCTGCAACGACCAGGTGGAGAACCCGACCAGGTCGGTGAAGACCAACGTCACCTCCGGATTGGCCGGACGACGCGAGATGCCCTCGGTCAGCGCCTGCCACACCTGCAGCACCCCGAGGCTGACCTCACGCGACACCGCGTCGCGGTCCCCCAGTAGCCGGTCGGCCGCGCGGGCCGCGGCGCGCGGGCCGCCGTCGCCGGCGGTGGACAGCGGATCGCCGAAGTCGGGGTCGCCCGGCAGCAACCGGCGCGCACGCCGGACCAGGGCCACCGCCCCGGGGCTGTGGTTTCGGTTGTGCAGCCACTGGGTCGCGTTGTGCACCGACAGTGCGGTGCGTCGCGAAGCCGACTGCGCCGCCGCGGATTCCTCGGGCTCGCCCGGATCCAGATCGCGACGCGCGAGTTCCACCTGGCCAGGTTATTTGCTTTCGTCGACGCCAGGCAACGACGGCCGCGTCGCATGTGTCGCAGCTCGCATTCGCACGGTGTTGATGACGGGCCTCGATCACGGAGGCGGCACACCGGCGTGGAACCCCGATAACACTCCCCGGACACGGCACCGAAATCGTAGACAACACGCGTTGTCAAAAGTTATCGTGAGCGCAACTGGCGCAGGAGGCCGCGATGACTGGCAGATCGACCACAGCCGCTGATCCGCTCGGACCAGATTCCCTGACCTGGAAGTACTTTGGCGATCTGCGCACCGGAATGATGGGCGTGTGGATCGGCGCCATCCAGAACATGTATCCCGAACTCGGCGCCGGCGTGCAAGAGCATTCGATCCTGCTGCGCGAGCCGCTGCAGCGGGTGGCCCGGTCGGTCTACCCGATCATGGGTGTGGTCTACGACGGCGACCGGGCGCCGCAGACCGGCCGGCAGATCACCAGCTACCACCACACCATCAAGGGGACCGACGCCTCGGGGCGCCGGTACCACGCGCTCAACCCGGACACCTTCTACTGGGCGCACGCCACGTTTTTCATGCTCATCATCAAGGTGGCCGAGTACTTCTGCGGCGGCCTGACCGAGGCCGAGAAGCGGCAGCTGTTCGACGAGCACGTGCAGTGGTACCGGATGTACGGGATGAGCATGCGCCCGGTGCCCAAGTCGTGGGAGGAATTCCAGGAGTACTGGGAGCGCACCGGCCGCGAGGTCCTCGAGATCAACCAGGCGACGCTGGACATCTTCCGGATGCGCATCCCCAAACCGAAGTTCGTGTTGATGCCGACCCCGCTGTGGGACCAGCTGTTCCGGCCGCTGGTGGCCGGCCAGCGCTGGATCGCGGCCGGGTTGTTCGAGCCCGCGGTGCGCGAGAAGGCCGGCATGCACTGGACGCCGGGCGACGAAGTGCTGTTGCGCCTGTTCGGCAAGATCGTCGAACTGGCCTTCCTGGCGGTGCCCGACGAGATCCGGCTGCACCCGCGGGCGCTGGCCGCCTACCGGCGCGAACAGGGACGGCTGCCCAGCGACGCGCCGCTGGTGGAGGCCCCGCCGTTCATGGCGCCGCCGCGGGACCGGCGCGGACTGCCGATGCACTACTTCCCGCCGCCACCCAGGTTGCCGTTCGACCCGGCCTTGCAGCCCGCGCGGGCGCTGATGGAACGCGCCGGATCGCTGGTGCACACCACGTTGTCGCTGGCCGGCCTGCGCGCCGGGCGAGGCCGGCCGAAACGACCGGTCAGGGCCGCATGAACAGCTCCAGCGCCCGCGCGCTCTGGTAGAGGCAGATCGCCGCGGCCGAGGCCACGTTCAGGCTCTCCGCGCCGCCGGCCATCGGGATGCGCACCCGGTGATCGGCCGCCGCCGCGACTTCGCTTGGCAGACCGTGTGATTCGGGGCCGAACAGCCAGGCCGTCGGCTTGGCCAGCAGTTCACCCGCCCGATCCAGGCGCACCTCGCCGTCCACGGTGGTGGCCAGCAGCTGCAGGCCGGCCTCGCGCACCGCGGCGACGGCCTCGCGCAGGTCCGGCGCGGCGACCACCGGGACGGAGAAGATGCTGCCGGCCGATGCGCGCAGGCATTTGCCGTTGTACGGGTCGACGCTGTGGCCGGCCAGCAGCACGCCGGCCGCGCCCATGGCGTCGGACAGCCGAATCAGGGTGCCGGCGTTGCCCGGCTCGCTGATCTGGACCGCGACCGCGATGAGCCGCGGCGACCCGGCCAGCACGTCGCGCAGGCCGGTGGCCGGCAGGTCGCACACCGCGACCAGCCCGGCCGGGGTGACGGTGTCGGAGAGCGCCTTGGCGGCGCGCTCGGTGATCAGATGGACCGGGCAGTCCAGCGCCGCCAGCAGCGGCGCATACCGCTGCTGCGCGGCTTCGGTGACGAAGACGTCGCGGACCAGGCCGCGGCCCGCGGCCGCCTCGACCAGGTTGGGGCCCTCGGCCAGGAACCGGGCGGCCCGGCGCCGGCCGACGTGGCGGTGCAGTTTGGCCGCCGCGGCGACCCTGCCCGAACGTTCGGTCAGCACCCTGCGGCGTCCCCGTCGTCGCCGGGTCGGTTAGGCCGCTTCTCCGGAGTCCGACGGGGCGTTGACGTCCTCGGGCAGCGCCGCCCGGGCGACGTCGACCAGCGCGGTGAAGGCGGCCGGGTCGGCGATCGCGATGTCGGCGAGGTTCTTGCGGTCCACCTCCACGCCGGCGGCCTTGAGGCCCTGGATCAGCCGGTTGTAGGTGATGTCGTTGGCGCGCGCCGCGGCGTTGATCCGCGAGATCCACAGCTTGCGGAACTCGCCCTTGCGCGCGCGACGGTCGCGGTAGGCGTAGTTCAGCGAATGCAGTTGCTGCTCTTTGGCTTTGCGGTAGAGCCGGGATCGCTGGCCGCGATAGCCCTTCGAGGCCTTCAGGATGCTGCGCCTCTTCTTGTGGGCGTTGACCGCCCGCTTCACGCGTGCCATGGGGTGTTCCTACTCTCGTTCAAACGTCATTCGGTCGGAGGTGCCGTGCCAGCTCACGGACGGGTCTGGCCGGCGCGGGGGTCAGCCGTTCAGCAGGCTGTTGACCCGCTTGGTGTCGTTGGCCGACACCGTGGTGCGGCCTTCCAGCCGCCGGGTGCGGGTGGTCGGCTTGTGTTCGAGCAGATGCCGGCGGTTGGTCTTCTGCCGGACGATCTTGCCGGTTCCGGTGCGCCGGAACCGCTTTGAAGCCCCGCTGTGGGTCTTGGCTTTGGGCATGTTTCCTCTGTTCGGTAAGGACTGTCGTGGTCGGGCGGTGGGTCAGCTCGACGAGGGTTCGGCGTCCGCGGCCGCATCGGAGTCCGATGCCGCGCCGCCGGGGCCCTCGGGATGCCGCGCCCTGGCGCGAGTCTTCGCGCCGCGATGCGGTGCCAGCACCATCGTCATGTTGCGGCCGTCCTGCTTGGCGGACGTCTCGACGAAACCGTATTCGGCGACGTCGGCGCCCAGCCGCTGCAGCAATCGGTAGCCCAGCTCGGGCCGCGACTGCTCACGTCCGCGGAACATGATGGTCACCTTCACCTTCGATCCCGCTTCCAGGAAGCGGATGACGTGACCCTTTTTGGTCTCGTAGTCGTGATCGTCGATCTTGGGTCGCAGCTTTTGTTCCTTGACGACGGTCTGCTGCTGGTTCCGGCGGGATTCGCGCGCCTTTTGCGCCGCTTCGTATTTGAACTTGCCGTAGTCCATGATCTTGCAGACCGGTGGTCTGGCGTTCGGGGCGACTTCGACAAGGTCGAGATCGGCGTCCGCGGCGACGCGCAGTGCGTCTTCGATGCGCACTATGCCTACCTGCTCTCCCCCTGGGCCGATCAACCGGACTTCAGGTACGCGGATGCGCTCGTTGACGCGGGTCTCAGTGCTGATGGGGCCTCCCTTGTTGGGCTTCTATATGTCCTGGCGAATATCCTGCGTGACGACCGGTGACCGGGTGGTCCGGGAAGCAGCGGCGGAGACACCACACCACTAGCAAAAAGGCCCTGCACAAGCAGGGCCCAATGCCGACCGATCCCGGCTGAGCGGTGCTCGAGCCGCCCGCGGTAGCCGCGGAACAGGCATTCGCGATGCCTGTGACCGGACCGCCGGACCTGGGAGAATCCGCTCAGGATCTCGTCGGCCCGCGGTGGGAGTGGGACTCCACTTACTGTTCCCGGCTTGCGCCGGGCTGGTCGCAGCCGTCAGTTTAGCAGTGTTGAGGAGGCTTTTAGCACTTCGGCCGCCCGACCGGGCCGGCGCGGGCGTCGATCCGGCCGGGAAAACACCGCGAAATTCGTGCCGGCCACTCTTAGCGCTTCGACAAGCTTTTCACGGATAGAGGGCATATCCTCGCGGTCTGTGACACTCGCATCTCCTGGTTCGAGGTCTGGTTCGGGTCCTCGTTCGGGGCCGCGGTTGGGGCCTGCAAACCGGTCGACCTCGCGGTATCGCTGGGTGCCGGCGGCCGCCGGGTGGACCGTGGGTGTGATCGCCACGGTGTCGCTGCTGGGCAGCGTGTCCCCGCTGATCCGGTACCTGATCAAGGTCCCGCGCGAGTTCATCAACGACTACCTGTTCAACTTCCCCGACACCAGCATCGCCTGGTCGTTCGTGCTGGCCCTGCTGGCGGCGGCGCTGACGGCACGCAAGCGGATCGCCTGGCTGCTGTTGCTGGGCAACATGATCCTGGCCGCCGCCCTCAACGTCGCCGACATCGCCGCCGGTGACAACACCGCGGCCGAGATCTTCGGCGAGAACCTGGGTTTCGCCGTCCACATCGTCGCGATCGTCCTGCTGGTGCTGGCGTATCGGGAGTTCTGGGCCAAGGTCCGCAAGGGCGCGTTGGTCAAGGCGGCCGCGGTGCTGGTCGCCGGGGACGTGGTGGGCATCCTGGTGTCGTGGGGCCTGGTCGAGTTGTTCCCCGGCACCCTGGCCCGCCAGGACCGGCTGCCCTACGTGGTCAACCGGGTGGTCGGCTTCGCGCTGGCCGACCCGGACCTGTTCACCGGCCGCCCGCACGTGTTCCTCAACGCGATCTTCGGGTTGTTCGGCGCGCTCGCGCTGATCATGGCGACCATCGTGCTCTTTCAATCCCAGCGCGCGGAGAACGCGCTGACCGGTGAGGACGAGTCGGCCATCCGCGGACTGCTGGAGTTGTACGGCAAGAACGACTCGCTGGGCTACTTCGCCACCCGCCGCGACAAGTCGGTGGTCTTCGCCCAGAGCGGACGCGCCGCCATCACCTACCGGGTCGAGATCGGGGTCTGTTTGGCCAGCGGCGACCCGATCGGCGATCCCCGCGCCTGGCCGCAGGCGGTCGACGCCTGGCTGGGCCTGTGCCAGACCTACGGCTGGGCGCCCGGCGTGATGGGCGCCAGCACGCAGGGGGCTCGGACCTATCGCGAGGCCGGCCTCAACGCGCTCGAGCTGGGTGACGAGGCCATCCTGCGCACCTCCGAGTTCAAGCTGTCCGGCCCGGACATGCGCGGCGTCCGCCAGGCGGTGACCCGGGCCCGCCGCGCCGGGTTGACGGTGCGGATCCGCCGGCACCGCGACATCTCCCCCGAGGCGATGGCCGACACCATCGCCCGCGCCGACGCCTGGCGTGACACCCAGACCGAGCGCGGCTTCTCCATGGCGCTGGGCCGACTCGGTGACCCGGCCGACGGGGACTGCCTGCTGGTGGAGGCCATCGACCGGGACGGCAGCGTGGTCGCGATGCTGTCGCTGGTCCCGTGGGGCACCACCGGTGTGTCGCTGGACTTGATGCGCCGGTCGCCGAGTTCACCCAACGGCACCATCGAGCTGATGGTCAGCGAGCTGGCGTTGAATGCTGAAAGCCTTGGTATCACCCGCATTTCGCTGAACTTCGCGATGTTTCGGTCGGCGTTCGAACAGGGCGCCCAGCTGGGCGCCGGCCCGGTCGCGCGGCTGTGGCGGGGGTTGCTGCTGTTCTTCTCCCGGTGGTGGCAGCTGGAGACCCTGTACCGCTCGAACATGAAGTACCAACCCGATTGGGTTCCGCGCTACGCCTGCTACGAGGATGCCCGGCTGATCCCCCGGGTCGGCGTCGCGTCGGTGATCGCCGAGGGCTTCCTGGTGTTGCCGTTCAGCCGGCGCGACAAGGTGCACACCGGCCACCACCCCGCCGTGCCGGCCCGGCTGGCGCAGTCGGGCCTGCTGCACCACGACGGCTCGGCACCGGACGTGAGCGGGCTGCGCCCGGAGCGCACCGACGCCGAGGAGGCGCGCTCGCGGCTGCCCGAGCAGGTTAGGGTGCGCCTGGCCAAGCTGAAGGTGTTGCAGCGCAACGGTGTTGACGCCTATCCGGTGGGCTGTCCGCCCAGCCACACCGTCGCGCAGGCGCTGGACGCCGACGACCAGCAGGACATCACCGTCGCCGGCCGGATCCTGCGGATCCGCGACTTCGGTGGGGTGCTGTTCGCCCAGCTGCGGGACTGGTCGGGGGAAATGCAAGTGCTGCTAGACAATTCGCGTCTGGAGCGGGGCCGCACGGCCGACTTCACCGCGGCCATCGATCTCGGCGACCTGGTCGAGGTGTCCGGTCAGATGGGGTTCTCCAAGAAAGGCACCCGGTCGCTGATCGTCACCGACTGGCGGATGATCGGTAAGTGCTTGCGGCCATTGCCCAATAAGTGGAAGGGGCTCACCGATCCGGAGGCCCGGGTGCGAACCCGCTACGTCGACCTGGCGGTCAACCCCGAGTCGCGGGAGTTGATCGCGGCGCGCAGCGAGGTGCTGCGCTCGGTCCGGCAGACCCTGTTCGCCAAGGGATTCATCGAGGTCGAGACCCCGATCCTGCAGCAGATCCACGGCGGCGCCACCGCCCGACCGTTCGTCACGCACATCAACACCTACGACATGGACCTGTTCCTGCGCATCGCGCCGGAGCTGTATCTGAAGCGGCTGTGCGTCGGCGGCGTGGAGCGCGTCTTCGAGTTGGGCCGGGCGTTCCGCAACGAGGGGGTCGACTTCAGCCACAACCCGGAATTCACCCTGCTGGAGGCCTACCAGGCGCACGCCGACTATCGGGTGTGGATCGACGGGTGCCGCGAGCTGATCCAGAACGCCGCCCAGGCCGCGCACGGCGAGCAGACCGTGCTGCGGCCCGGCGCCGACGGCCGGCTGCAACCGGTCGACATCTCCGGGATCTGGGCGGTCAAGACCGTGCACGACGCGGTGTCCGAGGCGCTCGGCGAGCAGGTCGACCCCGGCACGTCGCTGTCCACCCTGCGCAAACTGTCCGACGCGGCGCGCATCCCCTACCGCGCGCACTGGGACGCCGGCGCGGTGGTGCTCGAGCTCTACGAGCACCTGGTCGAGGACCGGACCGAGGAGCCGACGTTCTACGTCGACTTCCCCACCTCTGTGTCACCGCTGACCCGGCCGCACCGCAGCCGGCCCGGGGTCGCGGAGCGGTGGGACCTGGTGGCCTGGGGTGTCGAACTGGCCACCGCCTACAGCGAGCTGACCGATCCGGTGGAGCAGCGCCGCCGCCTGCAGGAGCAGTCGCTGTTAGCTGCCGGCGGGGATCCCGAGGCGATGGAACTCGACGAGGACTTCCTGCAGGCGATGGAGTACGCGATGCCGCCGACGGGCGGGCTGGGCATGGGCGTCGATCGCCTCGTCATGCTCATAACGGGCCGCAGCATCCGCGAAACCTTGCCGTTTCCGCTGGCCAAGCCGCATTAGCGGAGGCCATCCGACACTCGGCCAATCCGGGGCGAACATTCGGTGAATACGTTCCAGGCCGGTTAACAATAGATCACAATGACTCACGTGACAGACTCCCCGAACGGTGCACCCGCACAGTTCCTGGCGTTTAGCCACACCTCGCTGATGCATGGCTGGGTGCCGATGACGGTCCAGGTGCTGGCCGGTGTCGTGCTGACGTTGGCGGTCGGCTGGCGGTCGCGCCGCTGGCGGACGGTGTGGGTGCCGGTGGCCGCGCTGGCCGGCGCCGCCGTGGCCTACCTGACGCACTGGTACATCGTCGACCGCGGGCTGTCCGACGAGCCCGCCCCGGCGGCGCTGTGGCTCTGGGTCATGCTGACCGGGACTGCGGTGGCGGTGCTGGTGCTGGGCTGGCGAACCGCGCGCCGCTGGCGGCGCGGCGCCGCGGTGCTGGCTGTTCCGCTGTGCTTGCTCAGCGCGGCCCTGGTGCTCAACCTGTGGGTCGGCTACTTCCCCACCGTGCAGTCCGCGTGGAGTCAGCTGACGTCGGGCCCGCTGCCCGACCAGACCGACCAGGCCACCGTTACCGCCATGGCCGCCAGTCGAATCCGGCCGCCGCACGGCACCGTGGTGCCGGTGGCGATCCCGTCGGACGGCTCGCACTTCAAACACCGCGGCGAGCTGGTCTACCTGCCGCCCGAATGGTTCGCCACCACCCCGCCCCCGGCGTTGCCGACGGTGATGATGATCGGCGGTCAGTTCAACACCCCGGCGGACTGGACCCGGGCGGGCAACGCGGTCAAGACCATCGACGACTTCGCGGCCGCCCACCACGGCCAGGCGCCGGTGTTGGTGTTCGTGGACTCCGGCGGCGCCTTCAACAACGACACCGAGTGCGTCAACGGGGTCCGCGGCAACGCCGCCGACCACCTCACCAAAGATGTTGTGCCGTTCATGATCTCGGCGTTCGGGGTCAGCCCGCACCGGTCCAACTGGGGCGTCGCGGGATGGTCGATGGGCGGCACCTGCGCGGTGGATCTGACCGTCATGCACCCGGAGCTGTTCAGCGCGTTCGTCGACGTCGCCGGCGACTTCTTCCCCAATGCGGGCAACAAGGCGCAGACCATCGCCCGGCTGTTCGGCGGAAACGCCGACGCCTGGGCGGCATTCGATCCGACCACGGTGATCAACCGGCACGGACCGTACCGCGACGTGGCCGGCTGGTTCGCGATCTCCTCGGACGGCCCGCCCGCGCCCCGGCGTGACATCCAGCTCAGCGACAGCGGCGCCATCCGGCTCGCGGCACGCGAAGCCGCGGCTAACCCCGGCAACCAGACCGCCGCCGCCTATTCGCTGTGCGCGCTGGGCCGCGCCAACGGCATCGACTGCGCCGTGGTGCCGCAGCCCGGTCGGCACGACTGGCCGTTCGCGGACCGCGCGTTCGCGGCCGCGCTGCCCTGGCTGGCCGGGGCGTTGGGCACTCCCGGAATTCCGCGAACCCCGTTGCCCGCCACGTCGTCCCCGGCCGTCGGCGCTCCGCTGGTGGTCCCGGCCGAGCGGTCCAACACCGGCAAGCGATAGCGCCGGTGGCGTCGGAGAAACTTCCCGGCAGAATCGCGCGCCGATACGCGCATATCGTCGGTCGATACGACGATATCGTCGGACCGTGGAACCCACGCGAATGTTTCCGTACGAGCCTCCCCCTCCTCCACAACCGTCGCCCAAGGAACGGATTCGGGACGCGGCACTGAGTTGTTTTGCCGTGCGCGGCATCGCCGCCACGCCGCTGCGTGCGGTCGCCGAGGCCGCAGACGTGTCAATTGGGCTGGTGCAGCACCACTTCCGCACCAAGGCCGCGCTCACGGCCGCGGTCGATCAGTACGTGCTCCAGGTGTTGGACGAGGCATTGAAGCCGACCATGCTGCCCGAGCCTCCCGAGGACGGGCTCAACGAGGCCGGTCACCGGCTGACCACGCTGATGGCCGAACGCCCCGACGTCGTGATGTATCTCGGGCGCGCGCTCGCCGAGGGCGGTGCACTCGGGTCCGTCATCTTCGACGGGCTGCTGAGAATCTGTGCGACCCAGGGCGAACAATTCGTGGCGCAGGGCAACACCCAGCTCGACCTCGACCCGGATTGGGCGGCGATCAACATCCTCGTCCTGCGCGTCGGCGCCATAATTCTGCATCCGTACATCGAGCTCCACCTGGGCAAACCGTTCTTCACCGAGCAGCAGCTGCGGCGCTGGGACGCCTCGGTCACCAGCCTCATCCGGCACGGCATGTTCCTCGAGGACACTCAGCACCCGTACGGAGACGCGAACGCACGGTGAGCGATCGACAGTCGCCACACCGCAATTGGCGCAGGCCGCTCACTACCCGACCGACGTCACATTTTCGGCCGGGCGTTTGCGTTTGAGCCGCTGGCCCACCGGCCAGGTGCTATACACGAAGCACCATGGATGCGCCCGCCGTGACCGCCTATGCCGCGCAACTTCTCGAGATCGGTGAGCCGAACGACGAGTTGACGTTACAGCGGCTGCGAGCCGAACCGTGCGTTGAGTTCATCGACCGCCTCGATGCACAGTTGGCCAACCTCGGCAGCCTTCGTCCCGCCCCGCCGCCTGAGCTTCTTACGGAGCCGGGCCGATGGGCTTACTACCCCTGGCGGCGCACGGCCGTGGCGGTCCTGGGCCCGCGCGGATACCGCGCGGTCCGGTTGGACCGCAACCGCCACAACATCACGCCGCAAGAGCAGGAAAAGCTTGGCGCGCTGAGTATCGGCGTGGCGGGACTGAGCGTCGGGCACGTGATCGCACACACCCTGGCCGCCCAGGGACTGGGTGGTCGCCTCCGCCTGGCCGACTTCGATCACATCGAACTTTCGAACCTGAATCGGGTGCCGGCAACGGTGTTCGACCTCGGCCTCAACAAGGCACGGGTGGCCGCGCGGAGAATCGCCGAGCTCGATCCCTATATCGACGTCGAAATATTCGACGCGGGACTCGCTCTGGACAACGTCGACGCATTCCTTGACGGGCTGGACATCGTCATCGAGGAGTGCGATTCGCTGGACATCAAGGCCACCCTTCGGGAAGCCGCGCGCGTCCGCCGGATTCCGGTGTTGATGGCCACCAGCGATCGCGGGTTGGTCGACGTGGAACGCTTCGATCAAGAACCTGCGCGCCCGATCCTGCATGGCTTGATGGGCGATCTCGACATTGAGTTACTTCCCAGCATGACCAGCCGCGAAAAGGTGCGACACATCCTCGGTTACCTTGAAGCTGAACAATTATCGTCGCGCGGCGCGGCGTCGCTGATCGAGGTCGACCGCACGCTGTCGACCTGGCCGCAGTTGGCCTCGGATGTGGTACTGGGAGCGGCGGCGCTGGCCGAAGCCGTGCGTCGAATCGGACTCGGCGAGAAGCTGCACTCGGGCCGCACTCGCATCGATATCGGCTCGGCGTTCGATCACCTCGACGAGCCCCACGTAGCGCGGCACGGTCCCGTACTGGTGGACGATCACGACCCGCTGGAACTGCCCGGGATGACGGGGATCATCGCCGCCGCGGCGATTCGTGCACCGTCCGGCGGAAACGTACAGCCGTGGCATGTCCAAGCCGGACCCGCCGACGTCACCATCGACATTGCCCCCCAACACACTTCGACCATGGACGTCGGCTTCCGTGGCAGTGCGGTCGCGGTGGGCGCTGCCCTGCTCAACGCAAAAATCGCCGCGGCCGCCCACCACATTCTCGGACCGGTCAAACTCGAGGAGCAGGTCGATGGCTCACTGTTGCGCGCCACCCTGGAAATGGCCGACGGCACCGACCCCGGCCTGGCGCGGCTCTATCAACCGATGCTGCAACGCGAAACCAACCGGCACCATGGAAAGCCAGAAGCGATCGACCCCGCCCTCGTCGAGGCCCTCAGCACCGCAGCGCAACGGGAAGGCGCGCAACTGCGTCTGCTCACACAGAAAGACCAAATATGGCGTGCAGCAATACTTTTGGGTGAATCCGACCGCATTCGCTACCTGACACCGCAACTGCACCAAGAGATGATCTCCGAACTGCGCTGGCCCGGCGATGCCGATCCCGACACCGGTATCGATGTGCGCAGCCTCGAACTCGATGCGGGCGACTTGGCCATGCTGGATATTCTGCGACGCACGGACATCATGGCGCACCTCGCCGAGTGGAACGCGGGCAGCGCACTGGGCGACGACATCCGCAACCGGCTACTAGCCAGTTCTGCACTGGCCGCGATCACCGTGCCGGGCCAGGACCTCCGAGACTACGCACGTGGCGGAGCGGCCGTCGAACTGGTCTGGATCATCGCGCAGCGGGCGGGGCTCGCGGTGCAGCCGGTTTCGCCGGTATTCCTGTACGCCCACACCCGAACCGAGTTCGAGGAACTTTCGCTCCAGTTCGCTGATGAGCTAATGCAATTGGAACGCGATTTTCGCAGTTTGGTCGACATTCCAGCAGACGAGTCAGCCGTGCTCCTACTCCGGTTCACCGCGGGACCACCGACATCGGTGGCGAGCCGGCGAAGCATCGATCGAGCCCGGGTGCTCAGTTGAACCGTTGTATAAGGCACCGCTTTGGGATCCCAAGGCTGTCACGCACCCATCCCCGTGATGCGGCGCACAATGCCTGCCTTGCCCGTCGTAGGAGGCTACGGTAAGGGCAATGTCGGGCACCTTGGACCACCTGGTCACCGCTGCCGCCGCGGAACTGATGGCGGCCACCGCGGCAGACGCCGCCCAGATCAGCGAACGGGTGCTCGCCGACCTCGTCAGCCACTTCGGCGTTAATTTCGGGTTTCTGCGGCACAACGATCACAGCATCCGCGCGACAGTGCTCGTTGCTGAATGGCCCCCGCGCAACGTGGACCCCGACCCTCTCGGGGTGATCTATTTCGCCGACGCCGACTCTGTCTTCGCGCGGGTCGAGACGATGAAAGAACCCGATGTTCTACGTCCCGAACCGGCGAATGCCGACTATCAACGCAATATCGAAGACGGCACCGGAATCCCCGAGGTCTCCCTGGCCGCCGTTCCGCTGCTGTCCGGAGATGTCACCACCGGGACCCTGGGATTCGTCAAGTTCGGCGATCGCGAATGGCTATCCGAGGAACTCAATGCGTTACAGGCGATCGCGGCACTCTTTGCGCAGCTGCAAGCCCGTGTCGTCGCCGAAGAGCAAATTCACTACCTTGCCGAGCATGACGAACTTACCGGGTTGCTGAACCGCAGAGCGCTCATCGCGCACCTCGACAAGCGGCTGGCGCCGGGACAGCCCGGCCCGGTTCCAGTCGTGTTCCTCGCGATCGACCGCTTCAAAGTCATCAACGGCCGCCTCGGCCAAGACGCCGGCGACCGATTCATCGACGCCTTCGCCGCGCTACTCCGCGAAGCCACCGAAATACCGTCCGTCATCGCCCGTTTCGGGGGCGACGAGTTCGGCGTCGTGCCGGCTGCGCCGATGGATGTCGAAGCGGCCGAAAGTTTTGCGCACTCATTGCACGAGCGGCTTCACCATCCGATCGCAATCGACGATGAAATGCTCAGCCGCACCGTCAGTATCGGCGTCGCGGCCGGCATACCGGGGGACGAGAGCACGTCGGATTTGCTCCGCCGGGTGGACCAGGCCACCCGATCGGCCAAGGCCGCCGGCGGCAACAACGTCGCGACCTTCCGCCCGGAGATGTCGACAATAGACACGATCCGCAACGACATCGAGCTGTACCTGGAAGGGATGATCGACGGCGGCAGCGGTGCGCTGGTCTTGCACTACCTGCCGGAATTCGACATGCGTACCGGCGAGATCCTCGGCACCGAGGCGCTAACGCGTTGGCAACACCCCACTCTGGGCTTGTTGATGCCTGACTCGTTCATCCAGGTCGCTGAATCAATCAACCTGGGTGCCAAATTGGGCCGCCTGGTCATGCGGTCAGCGTGTGCGCAATTCGGACAGTGGCGGTCACGCGGCGTCGGACAGGGAACCGTGCTGCGAATCAACGTCTCGCCCGTCCAGCTGGTCACGGCCGGCATAGTTGACACCGTCGCGGCCACCCTCGACGAGTTCGGCCTCGATCCGAGCACCGTGTGCCTCGAGATCACCGAAAGCGTTGTGGTCCAAGACATCGACGCGACGCGTCAGACGTTGTTCGGGCTGAAGGACATCGGAGTGCAGATCGCCATCGATGACTTCGGCACCGGTTACAGTGTGCTGACATACCTCAAATCGCTGCCCGTCGACTCGCTCAAGATCGACAAGGGTTTCGTCCAGAGTCTCGATACCAATCCCGGTGACCTGGCAATCGTGCGTTCCACGCTGGCCCTCGCCGACGCGTTCGGGCTCGACGTTGTGGCCGAGGGTGTGGAAACGGTGGCAGCGGCCGAGACGCTGCTCAGCCTGGGCTGCCATCGCGCACAAGGCTTCCTGCTGTCACGCCCACTCGACAGCGCGGGTATGGAAGCGCTTCTGATCAAAGGCGCTATACCGATGAGGTTCTCGGACGGGGGCGCTCCCGAAAACCAGCACGTGGTCTAGCAGCAGGCCATCAGAAACCTATGCCGATAGGCGGCTGAGGATTTCGGTGTTCTCGGCGCACATCAACTTGAATTGCGCCGGATCGGCATGGGCGGCGAGGGTGCGGCGGTCCCACCACATCACCTTGGTTCGGTAGTTCTCGTTGGGATAGGCCGCCGCCGGCACCCGAGACGCCACCACACCGCCGGAGGACTGCCACTGCTCGAGCACGTGCGCCGCCGCGGTGGCCATGACGAACTGGGCACCGAGCAGCGTCATCGTCGGCAACGCGGTGCGGGCCAGCACGGTGGAAAGGGCCCGATTGCCGTATTCGCGGGAATTCGTCCATGCGCTTTTCACTTCCACGACGCCAAAGGGAATCCGGTTGGCAATCATGTAGCGCAGCAGCGGAAGCCCCGGGTTTCCTTTCCACTCCTTCAGGGCGTGCGAATCCTCCGGAGACCGCAACGGCCCCACCACCCGCGTCCCCCCGACGACCCGACCTTGGGGGTCAAGCGCGGCAAAGAACAGGATCGTGTCGGCGCCATCCCTGATCCGCTCCAGGTCGAGCACCCAGTCCAGGCCGTGCTTGCGATAACTCTCGAGTGCGCCGTCCAGATATTGATTCCACAATTCGGGCTCCGCTTCCGGCGTCGACGCGGTGACCCGACAACCCGTCGCCTGGTCGTACCAGCCGAATCCGGTCTCCGGCCACGGGCCGTCGCTAATCTCTCTTGCCGCGAGCTGAGCCGCTTCCATGTTTACCTCCACTCATTTGCCGTACGATCCGAGCCATTTTTGACCGAGCCTTCAGCACCAATTTGTTTGTTAATAAGACTCGTGACAAATAACCAAGGTGATTGTGGCACAAGCAGCTAATTACGTCCCTTCGGCTCGGGCAAGAAGTTGCACGGCGCGCTTGCTCAGCGGCGCATGGGATTTGGCGAATAGAACAGCTACTGTTCAGTAACCGCGGTGGCGGCCGATTTATGGTTAACGCCGGTCCCGGCCAGAGCATGGAAAATGTGGCGTGCAGCGACGAATCTTCCCCAATCGTCTGTGCCGATGATTTGACGCCCAACGGTGACAACAGGCGTTGCCTATTTCGATCGCCGCCGCAGTAGCGTAACCGCATGCCCGACGAATCAGCTACGCCGGCCGACGCCGGCTACGACAACGCCGGCGTGCCCACCTTCGATTCCGTCCGGGACAAGATCGAGGCGCGCTACGCGACGGCGCAGGGCGCCGCCGACCTCAACGCGGAATCGCCCGAAGGCCGATCGGTCGCCGAGCAGTACGACGAGCGGAAACGCGCCGCCGCACGGCGGCTGGCCCAGATCCGCGAGTCCATGCGGCCGCAGCAGGATTGACTCAGGCGGTGGCTTTGCGGCGCCGGCTCGACCGGCGCGGGGCGCCGGCCGCCGCCCCGCCACGGCCGATCACCTCGGCGAGGAACTTGCCGGTGTAGCTCTCCGGCACCGCGGCGACGTCCTCCGGAGTGCCTTGCGCGACAACGGTTCCGCCCTCGGCACCGCCCTCCGGGCCCATGTCGACGATCCAGTCGGAGGTCTTGATCACGTCCAGGTTGTGTTCGATGACGATCACCGTGTTGCCTTTGTCGACAAGGCCGTTGATGACCTTCAGCAGCTTGCGGATGTCGTCGAAATGCAGCCCCGTGGTGGGCTCGTCGAGGATGTAGATGGTGCGGCCGGTGGAGCGCTTCTGCAGTTCGGCGGCCAGTTTGACGCGCTGCGCCTCGCCACCGGACAGGGTGGGCGCCGGCTGGCCGAGCCGCACATAACCCAGGCCGACGTCGACCAGGGTGCGCAGGTAGCGGTGGATGCCGGTGATCGGCTCGAAGAACTCCGCCGCCTCCTCGATGGACATGTCCAGCACCTCGGAGATGGTCTTGCCCTTGTAATGCACCTCCAGGGTCTCCCGGTTGTAGCGGGCGCCGTGGCAGACCTCGCACGGCACGTACACGTCGGGCAGGAAGTTCATCTCGATCTTGATGGTGCCGTCGCCCGTGCACGCCTCGCACCGGCCGCCCTTGACGTTGAACGAGAACCGGCCCGGTTGATAGCCACGAACTTTGGCCTCGGTGGTGGCGGCGAACAGGGTGCGGATCTTGTCGAACACGCCGGTGTAGGTGGCCGGGTTGGACCGCGGTGTGCGCCCGATCGGCGACTGGTCCACCCGCACCAGCTTGTCCAGGTGGTCCAGCCCGGTGACCCGGGTGTGCCGGCCCGGCACCAGCCGGGCGCCGTTGAGCCGGTTGGCCAGCACCGTCGCCAGGATGTCGTTCACCAGAGTCGATTTGCCCGAGCCCGACACGCCCGTCACCGACGTCAGCACACCGAGCGGGAACGACACGTCGATGCCGCGCAGGTTGTGCTCGCGCGCCCCTACCACGGTGAGCTGGCGGCGCCGGTCGACCGGGCGCCGGATCGCCGGCATCTCGATGCTTTCCTTGCCGGACAGGTAGGCCCCGGTGATCGAGTCCTGGTTGGCCAGCAGCTCGGCATAGGTTCCGCTGTGCACGATCTGGCCGCCGTGCTCACCGGCCCGCGGGCCGATGTCCACGATCCAGTCGGCATGGGCGATGGTGTCCTCGTCGTGCTCCACGACGATCAGCGTGTTACCCAAATCCCTTAATCGCGTGAGGGTTTCGATAAGCCGGCGGTTGTCGCGCTGGTGCAGACCGATGGACGGCTCGTCGAGCACGTAGAGCACCCCCACCAGCCCGGACCCGATCTGGGTGGCCAGCCGGATGCGTTGCGCCTCACCGCCGGACAGGGTGGCCGCCGCACGCGACAGCGACAGATATTCCAGCCCGACGTCGAGCAGGAACCCCAGCCGGGACTGGATCTCCTTGAGCACCTGCCCGGCGATCGCCTGCTCGCGGGGCCCCAGGGTGAGCGTGTTGAGGAACTCCGCGCAATCCGAGATGGACAGCTCGCACACCTCGGCGATGGATTTCTTCCCGTGCCGCCCCGCCGCCAGCGTGACGGCCAGGATCTCCGGCTTCAGCCGGGTGCCCTCGCAGACCGGGCAGGGCACGTCGCGCATGAAGCCCTCGTAGCGCTCCTTCATCTGCTCCGACTCGGTCTGGGCCATCTTGCGCTGCAGGAACGCCAGCACGCCCTCGAAATCGGCGTAGTACGAGCGGGTCCGGCCGTACCGGTTGCGGTAGCGCACATGCACCTGGTGGTCGGAACCCTCGAGAATCGCCTTGCGGGCCTTGGCCGGCAGCTTGCGCCAGGGGGTGTCGACGTCGAAGCCCAGCTCGTCGCCGAGCCCGGCCATCATCCGGGTGAAGTACTCCGCGGTGTGGCCCGTCGACCACGGCGCCACCGCCCCCTCGGCCAGGGTGCGCTCCGGGTCGGGCACCACCAGGTCGGGGTCGACCTCCTTGCGGATGCCGAGCCCGCTGCACTCGGGGCAGGCGCCGTAGGGCGAGTTGAACGAGAACGACCGCGGTTCCAGGTCGTCGACCGCCAGCGCGTGCCCGTTGGGGCAGGCCAGCTTCTCGGAGAACCGCTGCTCGCGGTTGTGCGCGTCGTGTTCGTGGTCGACGAATTCCAGCACCACGATGCCGTCGGCCAGGTTCAGCGCGGTCTCCACCGAATCGGTGAGCCGCTGCTTGGCGGACGCCTTGACGGTGAGGCGGTCCACCACCACCTCGATGTCGTGCTTTTCCTGCTTCTTCAGCTTCGGCGGATCGGTCAGCGGATGCACCACGCCGTCCACCCGGACCCGGCTGTAGCCCTGGGCGTTGAGCTTCTCGAACAGGTCGGCGAACTCGCCCTTGCGGGTGCGCACCACCGGGGCCAGCACCAAGAACCGGGTGCCCTCGGGCATCGCCAGCACCTGGTCGACGATTTGCTGGGGCGTCTGCCGGGCGATCCGCTCGCCGCACACCGGGCAATGCGGGGTGCCCGCGCGGGCGTAGAGCAGCCGCAGGTAGTCGTAGACCTCGGTGATGGTGCCGACGGTCGAGCGCGGGTTGCGGTTGGTGGACTTCTGGTCGATGGACACCGCCGGCGACAGCCCCTCGATGAAGTCCACGTCCGGCTTGTCCATCTGCCCCAGGAACTGGCGGGCGTAGGCCGACAGCGACTCCACGTAGCGCCGCTGCCCCTCGGCGAAGATGGTGTCGAAGGCCAGCGACGATTTGCCCGATCCCGACAGCCCGGTGAACACGATCAGCGCATCCCGGGGCAGGTCGAGGTCGACGCCGCGCAGGTTGTGCTCGCGGGCGCCCTTGACGATCAGACGGTCAGCCACGCTGCCCTCTCTCAATGAATCCGCTCCGTACAGCCGGTATGCGCACGGCGCATTCCATGCTAGGTGCCCATACCGACAAGCAACGTTTGACCAGTAACGTGGCCGCTATGACTGCCTCGGTTGTTCCCAGCGACAACTACACCGGACACGTCGATCCGGGCACCGCGGCCCGCCGGACCCTACCCGGCGCCACGATCATAAAGGCGTCGGTGGGCCCGATGGACAACAACGCGTACCTGGTGACGTGTTCCGCGACCGGCGAAACACTGCTGATCGACGCCGCCAACGACGCCGACGTGCTGATCGGCCTGATCCGCGACTACGCCCCCAAGCTGTCGCTGATCGTGACCAGCCACCAGCACTTCGATCACTGGCAGGCGCTGGCCGACGTCGCCGCCGCCACCGGGGCGCCCACCGCCGCCAACGAGATCGACGCCGACCCACTGCCGGTCAAACCGGATCGTTTGCTGGCGGGCGGGGACACCGTGCGCATCGGGGAGCTGGCGTTCGACGTCATCCACCTGCGCGGGCACACTCCCGGCTCGATCGCGCTGGCCCTGGACGGGGCGGCGACCGGCGGGGTCACCCAGTTGTTCACCGGCGACTGCCTGTTCCCCGGCGGGGTGGGCAAGACGTGGCAGCCCGGCGACTTCGACCAGCTGATCGACGACGTCACCACCCGGGTGTTCGACGTGTACGACGACTCCACCGTCGTCTACCCCGGGCACGGCGACGACACCGTGTTGGGCAACGAACGCCCCCACCTCAGCGAATGGCGCGAGCGGGGCTGGTAACGGTCAACCGGTAGCGGTCATGAGGTGGTGTGCACGATGAGCACGTCGGTCTTGGCCCGCCGCGACACGTTGGCCGGCACCGAGCCCAGCAACCGTCCGGCGATGGTGCTCAGACCGACGTTGCCGACCACCAGTAGGTCCGCCTGCTCCTCCTCGGCGAGGTGCACGAGCGCATCCACCGGGGCCCCCACGATGGGGCGCTCGTCGACGTTCTTCGCTCCGGCCTGGTGGGCGCGCTCCTTGGCGTCGCGCAGAATCGCATAGATCGGGGCGGTGCCCGACACCTTGTAGCTTTCTTCCCGCAGGGCGTCGGCGGCCCGGGCGTCCTCATGCTGGGGCAAGTACGCCGAGGCCACGATCAGCTTGGCATCCGGTCCGGCGATCTGCGCCGCCCGCTCTACCGCACGCATCGACGAGTCCGAGCCATCGGTTCCTACCACGACAGTCCGATAGGCGCCCATTTACCCTCCCAGTGTCGGTTGGTCAGCCAACCCAAGACAGTATCGCGTTTGCTCGATGCTGAGGAGGTAGATCAGCGACACGGTGTGGCGCGGCGGGTTTGCCAATTTGGCGGGCCCGGCTGCGGCAATGGACAATTTCGCCGATGCCAAAACAATCCCGTCCCCGAGGGCAGCGCGGAAAGCATTGCATTGCGCCGCTTTTCGCCGATTCCGGGGCCGACGGCGAATACCCCGGCGGCTGTTTGTGAGCCGCCGCACCGGGCGCGCCCTAAAGTAACAAGCATCATGTCCATGCCCACCCTCGAGCCGACTTTCGAGTCGGGCGCCGGGGATATCGTCGCCGAACCTGCGCCTCGCCGTCCGCGGGGAAGGTTGCTCGATCCGTGGGCGATCGCGGTGCTCGCCACCGCGCTCAGCGCCGCCTGGGCGTGCCGGCCGTCGCTGTGGTTCGACGAGGGGGCGACGATCTCGGCCGCGGCCAGCCGGACATTGCCCGAGTTGTGGCGGCTGCTCGGACATATCGACGCCGTCCACGGGGCCTATTACCTGCTGATGCACGGCTGGTTCGCGCTGTTCCCGCCCACCGAGTTCTTCTCCCGGTTACCCAGCGCCCTGGCGGTCGGGGCCGCGGCCGCCGGTGTCACGGTGTTCACCAGGCAGTTCGCCCCGCGGCGGACGGCGGTGTGCGCGGGCGCCGTGTTCGCCCTGCTGCCCCGCATGACGTGGGCGGGCATGGAGGCGCGCCCGTACGCGTTCGTGGCCGCCGCCGCCGTCTGGCTGACCGTGTTGTTCGTCGCCGCCGTCCGGCGCGGCGCGCCCCGCGGGTGGGTCGGGTACGCGCTGGCGTTGATGCTGGCGATCCTGCTCAACCTCAACATGGTGCTGATGGTGCCGGTGTACGGCGTGATGCTGCCGCTGCTCACGGCCCGCGGCGCACGCAGGTCGGCGGCGCTGTGGTGGGCCGGCAGCTCGGCCGTCGCCGTCGGGGCGATGACGCCGTTCCTGCTGTTCGCGCACAACCAGGTCTGGCAGGTCAACTGGATCTACCCGGTGAGCTGGCATTACGCGTTCGACATCATCTTGCGCCAGTATTTCGACCACAGCGTCGCGCTGGCCGTGCTGAGCGCCGTGCTGATCGTGGCGGCGGCGGTGGCCCGGCTGGCCGGGGTGCCGGCGCCGCCGGGCGACCTGCGCCGGTTGTTGATCCTCTGCGCGGCCTGGATGGTGATCCCCACCGCGCTGGTGGTCGTTTACTCGGCCGTCGCCGAACCGATCTACTACCCGCGCTACCTGATCTTCACCGCGCCCGCGATGGCCATCGTGCTGGCCGTCTGCATCGTCACGCTGGCCCGCCGCCCCTGGCCCATCGCCGGCGCGGTGCTGCTGTGCGCCGTTGCCGCGCTGCCGAATTACCTGTTCGTGCAACGCTGGCCGTACGCCAAGGAGGGCTGGGACTACAGCCAGGTCGCCGACCTGATCGGCTCGCACGCCGCACCCGGCGACTGTCTGCTGGTGGACAACACCGTGCCGTGGCGGCCCGGCCCGATCCGCGCGCTGTTGGCCACCCGGCCCGCGGCGTTCCGGTCACTGATCGACGTCGAACGCGGCGCATACGGCCCCAAGGTCGGGACGCTGTGGGACGGCCACGTCGCCATCTGGCTGACCACGGCCAAAATCAACAAATGCTCGACCATCTGGACGATCACCAATAAGGACAACTCGCTGCCCGACCATCAGTCCGGGCAATCGCTGCCACCGGGCAGCGCATTCGGGCAGGCCCCCGCATATCGATTCCCCGGCTATCTCGGCTTCCACATCGTCGAGCGGTGGCAGTTCCACTACTCGCAGGTTGTCAAGTCCACCCGCTGACGACGACGGCCGCCGGCCGCGTGAAGTTCCGGATGCTGGGTAGCTTGACGGCATGCAGATCTGGCTGACCGGGGCGCCGCTGCTGGGCGGCAGCGTGCAGGGCGCGCGGCATGCCGTCGAACTGTTCGCGGCGTTCGGGTTGACGGCGCTCATCGGGCTGGAGCGCACCATCCAGGGCAAGAGCGCCGGTTTGCGGACGCAGACGATCGTGGGCACCTCCTCGGCGCTGATCATGTTGGTCAGCAAGTACGGCTTCAGCGACGTGCTGTCGGCGGGCAGCATCGTGCTGGACCCGTCTCGCGTTGCGGCCCAAGTGGTTTCGGGGATCGGATTCCTCGGCGCCGGCATCATCATCACCCGGCGCGGTGCGGTGCACGGTCTTACCACGGCGGCCGCGGTGTGGGAATCGGCGGCCATCGGTTTGGCCACCGGCGCGGGCCTGCTGCTGCTGGCGATCGCGGTCGTGGGGCTGCACTTCGTGAGCGCGCTGGCGTTCAATGCGGTGGAACGCCAACTCAATGCGCGGCTGCGCGGCACGGTCCGGTTGCGCATCATCTACGCCAACGGCCGCGGCGTGCTGCGCGAGTTGCTGCGTCTTTCCGGGCAGCGCGACTGGCAGCTCACCGAACTCGACGCCGACCCGCACGACATCGACGACGGCGAGGTCGCGGTGTCAATGACGTTGTCGGGAGCCAAGATCGCCGATGCGGCGCACGTCTTCGCCGAGGTGGACGGGGTCGCCGCGGTGCTGTCGGCCGATGATGCGACGGACTGAATTCAGCCGACGTTGCCGACCGGCTGCGCCTGGCGGGTGGCCCGGGTGGCGGCGTAAGAGACGGCCACCCCCGCCGCACTGAGCGCGGTGAAGACGGTGAACAGCAGGTGGGCGGCCATCTCGTCACCCCCGGTGGCGGTGTTGACGACGACGCCGGCCAACCCGGCGCCGATCGCGGCGGAGGTCAGCTGGACGGTGTTGATCGCCGCCGAAGCGGCGCCGCCCTCGGCCGGGTCGTTGACCGACGCCATGGCCCGCGCCGACAGATGCGGCCAGGCCATCCCGATGCCCGTGCCGGCGACCAGCAGCGCCACCGCCCACAGCGCGGCGGTCCAGGCCGACCCGTCGCCGTGCCGGGCCACCGCCCCCAGCGCCAGCCCGGACGCCGCCACGAGCGGCGCCACCATGACCACCCGTCCCACCGTGCGCGGGTTCTCCGGGGAGGCGCTGACGATCTCGCTGACCGTCCAGCCCAGCGCGAGCGCCGCTCCCAGGAAGCCGGCCGCGATCGGGGTGAGGTGGGCCAGCCGCTGACCGAACAGCGGCACATAGGTGTTCACCATCGCGGCGGCCATCAGCACGCCCATGGTCAGGTAGATCCACTTCAGCGGCCCCGGCGAGAACACGCTGGGCGGCAGGATGGCGGCGTGCATGCGCCAGTCGACGATCACGAACAGCCCGACCAGCATGATTCCGGCCGCCAGTAGCCCGAAGGTCGCCGCGGTGTTGTGCGGGATCTGCGCCACGCTGACCGCCAGCGAGGCGACACCGATGATCAGCAGCGACCACACCGGCACCTTCATCCGGGGTATGGCGGGGGCCGGGTCGACGCGGGCCAGCGCGACCGGCACCAGCAGCGCCATCAGCGCGGTCAGGACGGCCATCACCACGAAGGCCCAGCGCCAGATCCCGAGCTGCGCGAACAGCCCGCCCGTCGCGGGCCCGACCACGGTCGCGACGCCCCACATCGCCGACACCAGCGCCGAGCCGCGGGTCCACAACCAGCGTGGCAGCGCCGAGTTGATCACCGCGTAGCCCAGGCCGGCCAGCAAGCCGCCGGCCACCCCCTGCATGGCGCGCCCAGCAATCAAAACATGCATATCGGGTGCCGCACCGCAAACCAGGCTGGCGACGCCGAACACGGCCAGCCCCAGCAGATACGACGCCCGCGCGCCGACGCGCAGCAGCATCGGATTGACCATGGTGGCCGCGACCACCGAGCCGACCAGATACAGCGTCGTCACCCACGCGTAGAGCCGACTGCCGCCGATCTCGGCGATGGTGTTGGGCAACAAGCTGGTGGTCAGGAACTCATTCGTGGCGTAGAGCGCCACCCCGCCGGCGAGCAGGATCGAGGTCCTCAGATACCTGGCGCCCAGCAGCTCTCGCCAGCCGCCGGTGATGGTCGCCGCATCCGTCACCCCTCTACCGTATGGCGTGCCGCGGCGATGCGAGCTGGAGATCGGTTGCCAGCAAACTCATTTCAGGCCGGCGGCGTCCATCCCGCGCAGCTCCTTCTTCAGGTCGGCGATCTCGTCGCGGAACCGCGCGGCCAGCTCGAACTGCAGGTCGCGGGCCGCGGCCATCATCTGCGCGGTGAGGTCCTTGATCAGGTCGGCCAGCTCGGCGCGGGGCATGTTGGTGGTGTCGCGGCCCTCGACGATGCCGGCGCTGACGGCCCGGCCGGGCTCGCCCTGGGCGCGCCGCCCGCGGGACATGCTGCGCCCGGAGCCGATCTCGACGGTCTCGGTGTCGTCGGCCTCGCGGTAGACCTGGTCGAGGATGTCGGCGATCTTCTTGCGCAGCGGCTGCGGGTCGATGCCGTGGGCCTCGTTGTAGGCGATCTGCTTGGCCCGGCGCCGCTCGGTCTCGTCGATGGCCTCCTTCATCGACTCGGTGATGGTGTCGGCGTACATGTGCACCTCGCCGGAGACGTTGCGGGCGGCGCGGCCGATGGTTTGAATCAGGCTGCGCGCGGACCGCAGGAAGCCTTCCTTGTCGGCGTCCAGGATCGCCACCAGCGACACCTCGGGCAGGTCGAGGCCCTCACGCAGCAGGTTGATGCCGACCAGCACGTCGTACTCGCCCAGCCGCAGCTGGCGCAGCAGCTCCACCCGGCGCAACGTGTCGACCTCGGAGTGCAGGTAGCGCACCCGGATACCCATCTCCAGCAGGTAGTCGGTGAGGTCCTCGGCCATCTTCTTGGTCAGCGTCGTGACCAGCACCCGTTCGTCGGCCTCGGTGCGCTTGCGGATTTCGCCGATCAGGTCGTCGATCTGCCCCTTGGTCGGCTTGACCACCACCTTGGGATCGACCAGCCCGGTGGGGCGGATCACCTGCTCGACGAACTCGCCGCCGGTCTGGCTGAGTTCGTACGGGCCCGGGGTGGCCGACAGGTAGACCGTCTGGCCGATGCGGTCGGCGAACTCCTCCCAGGTGAGCGGGCGGTTGTCGCAGGCCGACGGCAGCCGGAACCCGTACTCGACCAGGTTGCGCTTGCGCGACATGTCGCCCTCGTACATGCCGCCGATCTGCGGGACGGTGACGTGGGACTCGTCGATGACCAGCAGGAAGTCTTCCGGGAAGTAGTCGAGCAAGGTGGCCGGCGGCGAGCCCGGGCCGCGGCCGTCGATGTGGCGCGAGTAGTTCTCGATGCCCGAGCAGAATCCGACCTGGCGCATCATCTCGATGTCATAGTTGGTGCGCATCCGCAGCCGTTGGGCCTCCAGCAGCTTGCCCTGGCCCTCCAGTTCGGCCAGCCGCTCGGCCAGCTCCTGCTCGATGGTGGAGATGGCGTGGGCCATTCTTTCCGGGCCGGCCACGTAGTGGGTGGCCGGGAAGATCCGCAGCGAGTCGACTTGGCGGATCACGTCGCCGGTCAGCGGGTGCAGGTAGTACAACGCCTCGATCTCGTCGCCGAAGAACTCGATGCGCACGGCCAGCTCTTCGTAGGACGGGATGATCTCGACGGTGTCGCCGCGGACCCGGAACGAGCCGCGGGTGAAGGACAGGTCGTTGCGGGTGTATTGGACGTCGACCAGCAGCCGCAGCAGGGCGTCGCGGGGCACCTCGGTGCCGACCCGCAGCTCCACCGAGCGGTCCAGGTAGGACTGCGGCGTGCCCAGGCCGTAGATGCACGACACCGAGGCCACCACCACCACGTCGCGGCGCGACAGCAGGCTCGAGGTCGCCGAGTGCCTGAGGCGCTCGACGTCGTCGTTGATGGAGCTGTCCTTTTCGATGTAGGTGTCGGTCTGCGCGATGTACGCCTCGGGCTGGTAGTAGTCGTAGTACGACACGAAGTATTCAACCGCGTTGTGCGGCAACATCTCTCGCAGTTCGTTGGCCAGCTGGGCGGCCAGCGTCTTGTTGGGCGCCATCACCAGCGTGGGCCGTTGCAGCCGCTCGATGAGCCAGGCGGTGGTGGCCGACTTGCCGGTGCCGGTGGCCCCGAGCAGCACCACGTCGCGCTCCCCCGCCCTGATGCGGCGCTCGAGCTCGTCGATGGCGGCCGGCTGGTCACCGGCCGGCGCGTGCGGGCTGACCACCTCGAAGCGGCCGCCGGCCCGCACCAGCCCTTCGACGGCCTCCTCGGCCGGGCGGTACTCCGAATGCGCGACTACTGGATGTTCCGTGGCAAATGCCATGTCACCAGGGTAGAGGCGATCACCGACAAGTGCGGCGGGGCGGGTTCGCGAAGGTGGCTCACGCTGGTCGCGCGGTGACCGGATCGATCACGGTGGGTCGGCGTACAAGCGCGGTTCGTTGACCACCGGATGCGCTTGCTCCGGGCGGTGCTGCGCCAACGACGGTGCCGTCGGCGTGTAGCGATGCTCATCGTCGATGTCTGATGGGTGTTCTGGAAGGCCTGGGTGTCGATCGCCTCTCCAGCAGATCGTGTCGGTTTCCCCGGGCTGACGGGAAAAGTGCCCGGGCCAATTCTCCTCGAGATCTAGCAAGTAGTAGTACAGCACTGCCTCATCTACGTCCGGCCAGGGACTCGGGTCGAGGATCGATTCTCTGGTGTCGCGGACCAAGCCCCAACTGATGTCGGATGGCGGAGCCTGGTACACCAGGTACATCATCGGCCCTTCTGTCCATGCGTGCGACACCAGAAACGTGTAATGCCCTTCTGCCGCGTTGGCAAACTGGTTCTGGTTCACTATGTGTTGCAAGAGCTTTCGCAGAACGTCGGCTGCGAATGCGCGTTGCTCGTCCGTGTGTTCAGTTGATGGGCACATTGTTATTCACCCATGGCGGCGTCAAAGTCCACCCCGGACGGATCTCCACCACTCCACTTCCTCCCGGGAGGGGGAACATGGTGATCACCCCTTTCTGTCCCCCATCTGACACATCTGCGCGCCCAGAACGCGGATCGACGACGATCCTCATCGTCAGACTCTCGCCGGTGTCCTGGCAGCTGGCGATCCCCAGCGGGCCGCTGGCGCAGTGAACGCGGTTGATAAGGACGTCATAACGAAGCGTACCGTCCGGTTGGTGCTCTGGACGGCTATGTGAGATCAGGTCTTTGAAGACATTGGGGTTGACCACGCCATGCCTCCAATACGCCTTGTCCCAGCCCCATCCCTCTCTTTTTTCTGCGTTGTAGTAGCCCCGCCGCAGCACGACATGGTTGCCGTCGAGATCGGTTGCCTCGGCCACCACCTCGTTGACTGGATAGGATCCGTTGGGCGGTGGATCTTCTTTGAAGGTGTGGTGGTCGACCGCTTGGAATTTCGGTTTGCGCTGAGGCGCATCGGAATCCGGGGTTTGCGGAAACGTGTCGCGGATTCCGGCCGTGGCCGCGGTGACTCTGCCGGCGACCTGCTGGTCCAGGGCGACCAATTCAGCGGCGCGCCGGCGTATGTCACCGGCGAAGGCTTGCGCCTGAGCCTGCCGGGCCGCTCGCTGCGCAGCCGAACCACCCGTCGAACGATCTGCGACCGACATGTCTTCGTACACATCGAAGCCCGACCGCATGGCGTCCTCGACGGCGTAGCGGACTCGCGAGCGGGCCGCGACCAACTCGGAGGCGCCGCTTCGGGCGACTCCGGCCGCTGCCCGCAGTTGGTCGGCGACCCCGCTGGTCTTCCCCGCGTCGTCGTGCGTCGCAGCGTGCAACGCGTCCGCCGCGCGGCCTCGCCAATCACTGGACAGACCGTCCCGCCAGACTTGGTGGATGACTGAGTAACTCCGCTCGCCGACGGCCTCCCAGTGGCGGGCGGCGTCGGTCAGGTGTTGGGTCGGCCACGCCAACACCTGCGAGAGGTCGGGGAACCCCGCCACCGCTGCCATGGCCTACACGGGGACCGTCGAATGAGCCGCCGAACGGGCCACCGCGGCCATCGCGTCCGCCGAGTCCGCCTCGTTGGAGGCGTAGCGCCGGCCCGCCTCGGCGACACGACGTGAATGCGTCTGCACCCGGGTGGCGAGCCCAGCCGTGAAAGCCGTGACGTCGGCATGAGCGGCGTTGACCGCGGCCATGCTGGCCTGGCTCGGCAATCCCGAGGCCGTCGGCGCCGCTGGAACGTGCAATTCGCCCGCTGCCGTCGCCCAGCGACCAGCCATCGCTGCCAATCCAGCGGGGTCCACCCGCACTGCCTGCATAGGTGGGGATTTTATTGGGAATGCGACGCGGCGAAAGTCAGTCAGCGCCAGGCCCACCCGTGCCACATGCGTCACGTGCGTACCTGTCCGGAAGGACAACGTGTCTCCCAAACTCGCTAGCGCATCCGCTAGCGAGTTTGAAACTCACCTCATGGTGTCCCGAGACCCGGAACCCCGAGGCGCCGAAAGACAACTACCCAGCGGGACGCGTCCACGTGCGGGTGACCGGATCGCACTGCAGCAGGTAGCCGTCACTGGAGGTGCTCATGGCGAACACCGAGGTGCCCGGCCGGTCACACGAGCTGCCGGCCGCGTGCACGCCCATGGTGATCGGCGCCTTGGCCCAGCTGCTGCCCTCGCAGACGATCTGCTCGTTGTTGGTCGGGTCGTAGGCGACCTTGCCGACATCGCTGCACAGCCCGCCCAGCACCGGCGGCGCCGGCGCGGTCGCGGTGGGCGAGGCGTTGATCACCGAAGCGGGATCGGCCACGGTCACTCCCGGCGGCACGTCGCCGACCCGGGTGGCCACCACCGGCACCCGCACCACCGCCCCCTGAGCACCGCACTCGTTGCTGAGCACCGTCTCGGTCTCGGTGCCGCGCAGCGTCCCGTCGCTCTGCGGCGCCAGCGACCGAGCGATCGTCTCCTGCTGAGTCGCCCCGGCCGGCCCGCCGGGCCGGGTGCAGCCCACCCGTTGCTGTTCGGGCGCCCCCTGCCAGTAACCGCCCACGAAGCGCAGCGTGTCCGTCTGGTCCCCGTCGGGACCGCCGGCCGCTTGATGGGTGGCGTCGTCCAACCGCGTCCCGGTGGCCGCACACCCGCTGCTGGTGCACGCCGACCGGAAGGCCCACCAGTTGGTACCGGCTCCGTCGTGGCGGATCCCGATGCCGTTGGTGGTGCGCTTGGTCTGGTCGTAGTCCAGCTTGTAGGTCCCGTTGAGCACCGGTCCGCCCGCGATGGGCGCGGCGACGGCGGCGGGCGGCGACGGTTTCGACGCGAGCGCGGGGTTGGCCGGCGGGGCACCGGGCTGAAACGAGTAGAGCACCGACCAGGTCGCCGCGACGGCGACGAGCACCGCGCACACCAACGCGGCGGCCCACCGGGTTTGCGGCGAGAACCGGTGCGTCACGGCGGCGATGACACGGCCCGGCCCGCGCCGGCGATGCGCCGGCGACGCGACGGTGCGCGACCGGGCATCAGGGCCGATCGCGGCGGCGCCGTCGCACTCCCGGCTGACGGCGGCGGCGAACGCGCGACACCGGTCGAACCTGTCCTCGGGCACCTTGGCCAGGGCCTGGCAGAACACCTCGTCCAGCGCGGCCAGCTCGGGCCGGAAATCGCTGAGCCGGGGCGGGTCCTCGTGCAGATGCTGACCGATCACCGCAATCGGGTTGGAGTGCTGGAACGGCGGCGCACCGGTGAGCAGATGGAAAGCCGTTGCGGCCAAGGCATATTGGTCTGCCCGGCCGTCGATGGGCGAACCCGTCAGCTGCTCGGGCGCGGCATACGCCACCGTCCCCACCGCGACGTTGGTTTCGGTGATCCCGCTGATGTCGCCCAGATGCCGCGCAACCCCGAAGTCCGCCAACAAGATTCGCCGCTCCCCCGCTTCGGGATGGGTGAGCAGGATGTTGGCCGGCTTCACATCACGGTGCAGTAGGCCGCGGGCGTGCGCGTAGTCCAGCGCCCCCGCCACCGCCTGCACGATGGCCGACACCTCGTCCAACGGCATGCCGTCGGCGTAGCTCTCTTTGACCAGCCGCGAGGCGTCGGTGCCCTCGACGTAGTCCATCGAGATCCACAGGTGGCCGTTGAATTCACCGCGGTCGTGGACGCCGACGATGTGCGGATGCCACAGCGTCGCGGCCAGATCGGCCTCCCGGTTGAATCTTTCGCGAAACTCGGGATCGACCGTCACCGCCTCGGCGAGCACCTTGATCACGTCGCGGCGCGGCAGCCGGGGATGCAGAGCCAGGTACACCTCGGCCATACCGCCGGCGCCCAGCTGCCGCAAAATGGTGTACCCGGCGAACGACGCTCCGTTGCCTATCGTCAGTCGCGGCCCGCCGGGCTCGCTATTCCCTTGCGCCGCTGCGGGTTCCGGGTGCGGACGGGAATCGACCGGCGGGATCCGGCGAAACAGCTGCCCGATGGGCATGCCGGGCAGCGACTGAAAGCCCGCGCGCAGCGCCGCGCGGGCCTGTCGCGGGTTGCTCAACAGTCGCCGCCCGGCCCCGATGCGCCGGGTAGTTCCCTTGTGCTCGTTCACGTCTGCCTCACCCCCTCGTCACCGGTCGCCTCCACTGTGATGCGGATCGCACCCGCGGCTGGTCCGGACGCAGTCTGCGTGCACCCCTCCCGTTCGAATAATGCCGCACGCCAGTGGGCGATTCGCCTCGGCAGGTTATGAAAGCGCTGTGAGTGACCGAACCGAAACAAAGGGAAGTCACAGCCGCTACTCATGGAGGCACTGTCGACGCGGGCCGATACTTGAGTGGTGACTCGACCCGCCCCGCCCATCCTGACAATTCGGCACGACGGGTCCCAACGATCCTTCGCGGCCGGCCACGAGGTGGTCGTCGGACGCCACGTGCAGGCCGATGTGCGCATCCCGGATCCGCGGATCTCGCGTGCGCATCTGATCCTGCGTTTCGAGCAGGGCCGCTGGCTGGCGATCGACAACGGCTCGCTCAACGGCACCTACCTCAACGGCTACCGGATGCCGGTCGTCGACATCCACGACGGCCAGAGCATCCACGTCGGAAACCCGCACGGCCCGCGGCTGACCTTCGCGCTGGGGCCGCAGCAGGGTCACGCGGGCCACCCGGGCCGGCCCCGGCCGAGTCATGACTCCGGGCCGCCGACCCTGACCTGGACCGCGATCGCCGAGCAGACCAACCCGACGCGCCCGCCGCGGCGCCCGGTGCCGCCCCGCCGGCCGGCCCGACCGCCGAGCACACCGCCGGAGGAACGCACCGTCATCGTCCCCGGCTCGCCGGCCCGATCGCGCGTCGGCCCCGCGAGCGCTCCGGCCGGGCCACCGCGGACATCGCCCACGCCGGCAACGGAATTCACCGTGATCGACGCCAAGACCGCCGACGTGTCGAACCTGGCGACGCGGTTCGTGAAACTGCTGTCCCCGCGCGCCTCCTCGGCCGCGGGCACGGCCGGCGCCATGACGATCGGCCGTGCCGCCGACAACGACATCGTCGTCGCCGACGTCCTGGCGTCGCGCCACCACGCGACGCTGGTGCCCACGGCGCTGGGCACCGAGATCCGCGACAACAGCGTCAACGGAACCTTCGTCAACGGCACCCGGGTGGGTTCGGCGATCCTGTCCGACGACGACGTCGTCACCATCGGCAACGTCGACCTGGTCTTCCGCGACGGCACGCTGACCGAACGCGGCCAAACCGCAACGCGCAGCGGCGGTCTCGAGGTGCGCAACGTCACCTACGTCGTCGACGAGGGCAAGCAGCTGCTCGACGACATCTCGCTGACCGCGCGGCCGGGAACGCTGACCGCGGTGATCGGCGGGTCGGGCGCCGGAAAGAGCACCCTGGCCCGGCTCATCGCCGGCTACACGACGCCGAGTTCGGGCTCGGTGACGTTCGAGGGGCACAACATTCACGGCGAGTACGCCTCCCTGCGCAGCCGGATCGGCATGGTGCCGCAGGACGACGTGGTGCATCGCCAGCTGACCGTCAACCAGGCGCTCGGCTACGCCGCCGAACTGCGGCTGCCGCCCGACACCGGCAAGGCCGACCGCGCCCGGGTGGTCGCCCAGGTCCTCGAGGAACTCGACCTGACCAAGCACGCCGACACCCGCGTCGACAAACTGTCCGGTGGGCAGCGCAAACGCGCCTCGGTGGCCCTCGAACTGCTGACCGGGCCGTCGCTGCTGATCCTCGACGAACCGACCTCGGGCCTGGATCCCGCGCTGGACCTTCAAGTCATGACGATGCTGCGCCAGTTGGCCGACGCCGGCCGGGTGGTGCTGGTGGTCACCCACTCGCTGTCCTACCTGGACGTGTGCGACCAGGTGCTGCTGATGGCTCCGGGCGGCAAGACGGCCTACTGCGGCGCCCCCGACCGAATCGGCCCGGCGATGGGAACTACCAACTGGGCCAAGATCTTCACTCAGGTCGGCGCCGATCCCGAGGAGGCCAACCGCCGCTTCCGGGAACAGCGCGAGGCCCAGCAACGGTCCCACAAATCCGACCGCGCCGACGAGCCCGAAGATCTGGGCGAGCCGGTGCATACCAGTCTGCGGCACCAGATTTCGACGATCGCGCGCCGGCAGGTCCGGCTGGTGGTGGCCGACCGCGCCTACTTCGTCTTCCTGGCGCTGCTGCCGTTCATCCTGGGTTCGCTGTCATTGACCGTGCCGGGCCACAACGGATTTCGCGTTCCGGCGCCCGCGGCCGGGACACCCGACGAGGCCGCGCAGATCCTGGCCCTGCTGCTGCCGGCCGCGGCATTCATGGGAACCGCGTTGACGATTCGCGATCTGGTCGGCGAACGCGCCATCTTCCAGCGCGAGCAGGCGGTGGGCCTGTCGACCACCGCCTACCTGCTCGCCAAGACCGCGGTGTTCTGCGGGTTCGCCGTGCTGCAGTCGGCGATCGTGACGGCGATCGTGGTGATCGGCAAGGGCGCCCCGACGCGCGGCGCGGTGCTGTTCGGCCATTCCACCGCCGGCGCCGTCGCCGAACTGTTCGCCACGGTCGCGGCGACGTGTGTCGCCTCGGCCGTTCTGGGCCTGGCCATCTCGTCGCTGGTCCGCTCCAGCGAGCAGATCATGCCGCTGTTCGTCGTCACCGTGATGGCGCAGCTGGTGCTGTGCGGCGGCATGGTGCCGGTGACCGGCCGGCTGGGCCTGAACCAGTTGTCGTGGGCGATGCCGGCGCGCTGGGGCTACGCCGCGGCGTCGGCCACGGTGGACCTGCGCCATCTGGTTCCCGATTCGCTGCTGTCGCAGGATCGGTTCTGGCTGCACACGCCGGGGACCTGGCTGCTCGACATGGGCATGCTGGCCGCGCTGGCGCTGTGTTACGCCGTCTTCGTGCGGTGGAAGATCCGGTTGCGCCGGTGAGGAATCGGTGAACGGCCGGTAGGGTGACATCATCCACCCTCCCAAGCATGAGACGTTCGACCTGCGGGCCCGCACCAACACCGATCCGAAGGGCATCGTGCGGACCGTCGACGAGTATGCGGTGCGGCCGTGGGGCCTGTACCTTGCCCGCCCCACCCCCGGCCGCGTCCAGTTCCATTACCTCGAGTCGTGGCTGCTGCCGTCGTTGGGCTTGCGCGCCACGGTTTTTCACTTCAATCCTGGGCACGAACGCGATCACGACTACTACCTGGACGTGGGCGACTACCTGCCCGGGCCCACGGTGTGGCGTTCGGAGGACCACTACCTGGACATCGAGGTCCGCACCGGCATCCGCGCCGAGCTGACCGATGTCGACGAGTTGCTCGATGCCCTCCGGCACGGCCTGCTCACCCCGGAGGTCGCCGAACGGGCGATCCAACGTGCGGTGGCCGCCGTCGACGGGCTGGCCCGCAACGGCTATGACTTGACCCGGTGGCTGAGCGAGATCGGCATGGAACTGACCTGGCGGGGACGCGCCGCGGCGCCGGAGCCGGCGCCGTGACCGACTTCGCCGCGCTGCCCGATTCCGTGCGTGCCGCGCTGCGCGACGAGCCCGTGCCCCAGTGGTGCTCGCCCACGCTGGCCACCCTCACCGAGCAGCGATTCTCCGACCCGCACTGGATCTTCGAGCGCAAGTTCGACGGCATGCGCTGCCTGGCCTTCCGCGACGGCGACCGGGTCCGGCTGCTGTCGCGAAACCGCAAGCCGCTCAACGGGACCTACCCGGAATTGGTGGAGGCGCTGGCCGCGCAGCGCGAGACGCGCTTCGTGCTGGACGGCGAGGTGGTGGCGTTCGAGGGCCGCCGCACCAGCTTCGCCCGGTTGCAGGGCCGGCTGGGCATCACCGACCCCGACGTGGCCCGGGCATCGTCGGTGCGTATCTACTACTACGTGTTCGACCTGCTGCATCTCGACGGCAAGTCGACCGTCGCGGTGCCGCTGATCTGGCGTAAGAGATTGCTGCGCAAGGCAATCGACTTCACCGATCCGCTGCGCTATGCACCGCACCGGGTCGGGGACGGGATGGCCGCGTACCGGGCGGCGTGCGGTCGTGGTGACGAGGGTGTGATCGCCAAGCGGGCCGAATCGGCCTATGACGGCCGCCGCTCGGAGAACTGGTTGAAGTTCAAATGCGTGCGCGACCAGGAATTCGTGGTCGGCGGCTACACCAGCCCCAAGGGCAAGCGGCTCGAGTTGGGCGCCCTGCTGCTGGGCTACTACCAGGGGGACCAGTTGCGCTACGCCGGCAAGGTGGGCACCGGTTTCGACGAGGCGACGCTACACCGCTTGCACCAGCTGCTGTCCGGGATCGCTTGCGACACAACGCCGTTCACCCGGAGTTTGGTGCCCGAGGCCGGCGCGCACTGGGTGCGCCCGGAGCTTGTGGTCCAGATCGGGTTCACCGAGTGGACCCGCGACGGAAAGCTACGTCACCCCCGCTATCTCGGCATCCGCACCGACAAGGATCCCACCGAGGTGATCCGGGAGACGCGCTGATGCCGGAACTGCCCGACGTGGAGGGATTCCGGCGGCAACTGGCCGACGCGTTGCCGGGGCGACGCGTCCGGCGGGTGAAGGTGCACGATCCCGGGATCCTGCGCAACACCACCGCGACGACGCTGGCCCGCCGGCTGACCGGGCGGCGGTTCGCCGGCCCGCGACGACACGGCAAGTGGCTGGTACTGCCCACCGACGGCCCGACGCTGCTGATCCACAGCGGAATGACCGGCCGCCCCTACTATTGCGCCGACGGTGCCGCCGAGGACCGCTACCAGCGCCTCGTGGTGTCGCTGGACCAGGGCGAACTGCGCTACACCGATCTTCGCAAATTGCGGGGAGTGTGGCTGGCCGACGATCCCGACGATCTGGTGCCCATCACCGGCCGGCAAGGCCCCGACTCGCTGGGTCTTGGCCTGCGCGATTTCCGCGACGCGCTGACGGCGCGCTCGGCCCGGAGGCGGCAGCTCAAATCCGCGCTGATGGAACAGTCGGTGCTCGCCGGGCTGGGCAACCTGCTGGTCGACGAGATCTGCTGGCGGGCCCGGATCCGCCCCACCCGCGCGGTCGCGGACCTGGATGACGACGAGGTGAAGGCGCTGCACCGCGCGATGACGCAGGTGCTGCGCACCGCGGTGCGGCATGGCCGGGTGCCGGGCCTGCCGCGCTGGCTCACCGGCGCCCGCGACGCGCCCGACCCGCACTGCCCCCGCTGCGGCGGCCGCCTGGACCACGCCCGGGTGGGCGGCCGGACCACCCTGTGGTGCCCGCGCTGTCAGCCCGGGTAATCTCGGCGCATGAGCGCCAGCAACCACAGGTTGATGCCGATCGCCGCCCTGATCATCATCGCGGCCGGCTCCCAGCTAAGTCCGGCACCGGCACGGGCGGATCTGCACAACATCACCTACCGGGCCAGGATTGACGCCGTCACCACCGGCAGTCAGGCCACCTTCGTGACCAACGGCGGCCAGACCAACACCGCCGCGCTGAGTTCGATGCCCGGCAACGCCTTCGAGGCCGACACGGTGCTGCCCGACCCGCAGCAGGCCGGGATGCGCATCGTGCTGCACTTCCCCTACGCGGCGAACGTGCACTGCGAAATCGACGTGGACGACGACGTTTTCGTGCAGACCGATCAGATGGTCAGGCCGGCGCCGGGCAACACCGACCCCATGAACGGGGCCCTGCAGTGCGGCGCACCGCTGCCCTGAGGCCCCGCGGCTAGGGTTTCCAGCCCGTCGAGTCGGCCCAATCCCAGGCCCGCCGGTAGGCGTCGCGAAACCACGGCTCCTTGACGGCGACGTAGGCGTCGATGTCACCGTCGGCCTGCTGTTCGGCGCTGCGCTTGACGGCCAGATAGTCCGCCCGAGCATCGGGGTCGGCGGTCAACCAGTCCACGAACAGCAGGGCGAACTGCTGGCCGGGCCAGCCGTCCACCCGGATGTGCACGTTGGTGGGCCGGCCCGGGTCCGCCGAGGCGTGAATCCGCTTGTGCCACAAGGCCGGATCGTCGGTGTGATCGTAGCGCTCGACGGTGCTGCGGGCGTCGGGCTTGGCGACGTCGGCGGTGATGTGTTCGAGGCGAGGGTATCCGGCGGCCAGCAACGGTTCGACGAGTTCGTCGGCGGCGGCCAGGGATTCCACGGTGATCTGGATGTCGATGACGTCCTTGGCCGCGAAATCCGGATCCCCGGGCAACGCCGTGGAGCCGACGTGGTCGACGCGCAGCGCCCGATGGCCGGATGCGGTCTTGAGCCGGTTGACGATTCGCTGCGCCTGGGCCGGCCACTCGGGATCGGGCGGCACCAACCGCACCGGCGCCCGGGCGATCTGACGCGTGCTCAGGTTGTGGGCGAACGGCACGATGCGCTCGTTCCACACCTGCTGGGCCCGTTGCACCAACTCCGCCGGGCTGCCCGAGTTGTCCAGCCAGATGTCGGCGACGGCGCGGCGCTGCTCGTCGCTGGCCTGAGCGGCGATCCGGGCGCGGGCGTCGGCTTCGGCCATGCCGCGCTGCTCGACCAGCCGCCGCAGCCGCACCTCGACATCGGCGTACACGATGACGACGAGCGGGAACAGCGGCGCCATACCGGATTCCACCAGCAGCGGAATGTCCTCGACCACAACGGAATCCGCGGGCACCGACGCGATTATCTCGGCGCGGCGCGCACCCACCAGCGGATGCACGATCCCGTTGAGCGTCTGACGAGCGGCGTCGTCGGCGAAAGCCTTGGCCGCCAACGCCGGCCGGTCCAGCGATCCGTCCGCGAGCAGGATGTCGCGTCCGAACGCCTCGACCAGCGCCGCCAGGCCCTCGGTACCGGGCCGGACCACCTCACGGGCGATGACGTCACCGTCGACGATGACCGCACCGCACTGCGCGAACGCGGAGGACAGCGCCGACTTGCCGGCGCCGATGCCGCCGGTCAACCCGATGCGCAGCATCAGCGAGCTGAATCAGGCGTTGCCGGCGAGCTTTTCCCGCAGCGCGGCCAGTTGGGCGTCGCTGGCCAGCGAACCGCCCGCCTTCTCCGCCGGTGCGCCGTTGCCGGGCGACTGCTCGCCGCCGGCGTGCCCGGCCGCCTCGGCCGCGGCGAACTTCTCCATCTGCGCGGTGTGCATCTTGTGCCGGCGCTCGGCCTCGGCGTAGCGGGCCTCCCACTCGGCGCGCTGCTTCTCGAATCCCTCGAGCCATTCGTTGGTTTCGGGGTCGAATCCCTCGGGGAAGATGTAGTTGCCCTGCTCGTCGTAGGAGTCGGCCATGCCGTACTTGGCGGGGTCGAACTCCTCGGTGTAGTCCTCGTTGGCCTGCTTGAGGCTCAACGAGATCCGGCGCCGCTCCAGGTCAATGTCGATGACCTTGACCATCGCGTCGTCGCCGACCGCGACCACCTGGTCGGGCACCTCGACGTGGCGCTCGGCCAGCTCGGAGATGTGCACCAGACCCTCGATGCCCTCCTCGACGCGCACGAACGCGCCGAACGGAACCAGCTTGGTGACCTTGCCGGGCACGATCTGGCCGATGGCGTGGGTGCGGGCGAAGTGGCGCCACGGGTCTTCCTGAGTTGCCTTGAGCGACAACGAAACCCGCTCGCGGTCCATGTCGACGTCGAGCACCTCGACGGTGACCTCGTCGCCCACCTGCACCACCTCGGACGGGTGGTCGATGTGCTTCCAGGAGAGCTCGGAGACGTGCACCAGGCCGTCCACACCGCCCAGGTCGACGAACGCGCCGAAGTTAACGATGGAGGAGACCACACCCTTGCGGATGGCGCCCTTCTGCAGCTGGTTGAGGAACTCGCTGCGCACCTCGGACTGGGTCTGCTCCAGCCAGGCGCGGCGGCTCAGCACCACGTTGTTGCGGTTCTTGTCCAGCTCGATGATCTTGGCCTCGATCTCCTTGCCGATGTAGGGCTGCAGATCGCGGACCCGGCGCATCTCGACCAGCGAGGCGGGCAGGAAGCCGCGCAGGCCGATGTCGAGGATCAGGCCACCCTTGACCACCTCGATGACGGTGCCCTTGACGGCCTCGTCCTTCTCCTTGAGCGCCTCGATGGTGCCCCAGGCGCGCTCGTACTGAGCGCGCTTCTTGGACAGGATCAGGCGGCCCTCTTTGTCCTCCTTGGTGAGGACCAGGGCTTCCACCTCGTCTCCCACGGAAACGACCTCGTTGGGGTCGACGTCGTGCTTGATGGAGAGCTCGCGGGCGGGGATGACCCCTTCGGTCTTGTAGCCGATGTCGAGGAGCACCTCGTCCCGGTCCACTTTGACGATCGTGCCCTCGACGATGTCGCCATCGTTGAAGTACTTGATCGTTTTGTCGATTGCGGCGAGAAAGTCCTCGCTGGAGCCAATGTCGTTGACGGCTACTTGGGGCGAGGTGACGGCGGGACTCGGCATGTTGTTGGGTTGCTCCGGACAGGTTTGGTCGTAGGGACAATTGGGATTTACCTGTCGAGGCTACTCGACTGTGCGCAAGCTGGCCAAACCCGGACCCGCCGCGTCACCCGGTCCGCTGCGCCACCCGGGTGGTGAAGGTGCCGTGATAGCTCATCGGGACATGAAACTGCAGCCACGCCTCCGCGACCGGCCCGTCGGCCACGTGCGCCGCGTCCACCACCATCAACCTGCTGCGATGCCGCGATTCGTCATAGCCGACGGTGAGCAGCCACCCGTCGTCCTCGGCGGTGCCGCCGGGCCGCGGCACGAAGATCGGCTCCACCAACACGTGCCCGGGTGGGCAGTACGTTTGCGCCTCGCCGGTGCGGTGGTCGACGCGGGCTATCCCTTGTCCGGGGAACTTGGCCGGGTCCTGGACGGTCAGGTAGGAGACGTGGTGGCGCATGGTGCCGCGGCGGGGGTCGATCTGGGGGAATTCGCAGCCGAAATCGGCCAGTGGCTCGCGGGTCACCCGGCCCGACGCCGCGATCCGGAACCGGGTGAGCACCACGGCGTCCTCGATGGCTCCGTAGTCGTCGACCTGCGCGATGTCCGAGCGGATGTGCGCGGTGTAGTTCTTCATGCCGGCGTAGGTCTGCGGCGCGAACCGCGGCAGTTCGACGACGACGTCGTCGCCGTCGTCGTAGGCGTTGGTGAAATGCCAGTGATAGAACGGGTCGGTCTCGACCACCCGGACCGCCCCGCCGTCGCGTGGGGCGAGCACGAAATACGACGGCGCGTCCGGCTTGAAACGTATGGATTCCCAATAAGATTGGCGGCCGGTCAACGCCCACGGGTTGATCCGCAGCGGGGACAGCACGAAGACGGCGTAGCGCGTGGTCAACGCCATGTCGTGCACCACGCCCATGCCCGGCAACGGCACCGCGCGCAGGTATCGCGTCACCCCGTCGGCGCCGGTCTCATACAGGCGCAGCCGCACCCGGGGCACCGCCTCGGCGGCCAGCTCCCGCAGCCGCCGCAGCCGCCGGGGACCGCGCAGCGCATGGCCGGGGTCGATGCGCGGGACGTACGGGTCGAAGCCGAAGTTGACCTTGGTGTTGGTCATCGGGTCGTAGCGGTAGTGCGCCGAATAGGCGCGCACCGGACCCCGCAGCGCCCCGCCCAGGTTGCACGGCCCGATGGTGTCCAGCGTGTCGAGGTCGAGTTCGTGCGGTGGCCCGCCCTCCCACAGCGCCAGCAGCTGGTTGCGGTTGACCATGACGCTGGTGTTGGCGGTGTTGGCCGGCAGCCGCAGCGCATTGGCCCGCGGGCCGCCGGGTCGCTGGTAGGCGAACCCGCGGTCGACCAGCCGCCCCGCAGCGGTCGACCTCAGGTAGTGGCGGGTGCGGACGAACCGGTTGCGGAACCGCACCCCGGACCCGTCGAGCACGAACGCGCTGACCATCCCGTCGGCGTCGAAAATGCTCTCGACCTGCGTCGATCCCACTGTCCAGCGGCCCGAGCCGTTGCGGTACAGGGTGCCGACGAGGCCGTCGGGCAAGGTGCCGGTGATGTCGGTGACGTCGAGGTCGGTTTCGCCGACGATGTTTTCCCAGTAGCGCGACGGCGCTTGCACGTCTGCCAGAACCATAAAAGACAGTGTGTTTATTAATGGGGTCCGCTGTCAATGGTTCTGATGTCGTCGGCGTTGAACGGCAGCGCCGCGCCGCCGTCCCAGCACAGCGCGGTCAGGTGTTCGACGAGCTCGGCGCGGGGCATGGTGCCGGCGCGGCACCACCATTCGGCGGCCGACACCGCCGACCCGACGATGGCCCGCGACCACGGCGCGGCCGCCCGGCGGGCCTGCTCCGACCCCGAGGAGGTCGTGAGCATCTGTTCGACCGCCCCGGCCAGTTGTTCGAAGACGCTGGTGGACGGTTCGCCGGTCAGCGCCCGGTACAGGTTGGGCTCGGCCTGCATCCACGCGCTGATCACGTCGAAGAACAGCGCCATCCGCTGCCGTAGATCGGTGGAACCCGCTGCGCGCGTGGTGATTTCGCCGAGCAGCCGCTGCGCGGTGCGCCGGCTCAGCTCGGCCAGCAGCGCGTCCCGCCCGGGATACATGGCGTAGACCGCCGACCGGACGAAGCCCGCCTCACCGGCGATGTCGACCAGCCCGGCGGACGGGCCCTTGGCCCGGATGGCCCGCTCGGCGGCGTCGAGAAGCGCGGTGCGCCGCTCGTCGGGATCGACCCGGGAACCGGCCGGGCGACCGCGACGGCGTCTCGCCGCAGGCATGGGCGGTGGTCCTCAATGCGCCGCAGCGTCCCAGCTGCGGCCGTAGCCCACGGACACCTCCAGCGGGACGTCGAGCGGGTAGGCGCCGCCCATCTTGTCGCGGGCCAGCGCTTCCAGCTGCTCCCGCTCGCCGGCCGCGACCTCGAAGAGCAGCTCGTCGTGCACCTGCAGCAGGATCCGCGACTGCAGGCCCGCCTCCTTGATCGCCTTGTCGACCTCGATCATGGCCACCTTGATGATGTCGGCGGCGCTGCCCTGGATGGGCGCATTCAGCGCCGCCCGCTCGGCGGCTTCGCGCACCTGCCGGTTGCTGCTGTCGAGCTCGGGCAGGTACCGGCGGCGGCCCAGCACCGTCGAGGTGTAGCCGTCCTTGCGGGCCTGTTCGACGACGGCGTGCAGGTAGTCGCGCACCCCGCCGAACCGGGCGAAGTAGGCGTCCATCTGCTCCTTGGCCTCCTCGGTGGAGATCTTGAGCTGTTGCGACAGCCCGTAGGCGCTCAGCCCGTAGGCCAGCCCGTAGGACATGGCCTTGACCCGGCGGCGCAGCTCGCCGGTGACCTCCTCGATGGGCACCCCGAAGGCGCGGGAGGCCACGAACGAGTGCAGGTCCTCCCCCGTGTTGAAGGCTTCGATCAGCCCGGCGTCCTGGGACAGGTGGGCCATGATCCGCATCTCGATCTGGCTGTAGTCGGCGGTCATCAGCTCGGCGTAACCGTCGCCGACCACGAACGCGTCGCGGATCCGCCGGCCCGCCTCGGTGCGGATCGGAATGTTCTGCAGGTTCGGCTCGGTCGACGACAATCGGCCCGTCGCCGCGATGGTTTGGTTGAAGGTGGTGTGGATGCGCCCGTCGGAGGCCACCGAGTTGAGCAGCCCGTCGACGGTGACCTTGAGCCGGGTGGCGTCCCGGTGGGCCAGCAGATGCTGCAGGAACGGGTGGCCGGTCTTGTCGAACAGCGACTGCAGGGCATCCGCGTCGGTGGTGTAGCCGGTCTTGGTGCGTTTGGTCTTCGGCATCTGAAGCTCGTCAAAGAGCACCGCCTGCAACTGTTTTGGCGAGCCGAGGTTGATCTGCTTGCCGATCACCGCGTACGCCGCCTCTGCCGCGTCGCGGATCTGGTGGGCGAAATCGCTCTGCAACTCGCTGAGCAAGTCCAAATCGACTGCGATACCGGCCTTTTCCATTCCGGCGAGCACCCGCTGCACCGGCAGCTCCATGCCGCTCAACAGCGAGGTGGAGTTGATGCGGGCCAGTTCCTCGTCGAGCGCGTCGGCCAGATCCAGCACCGCCACCGCCCGCAGGATCAGCGTCTGCACCGCCTGGTCGTCGGTGCCGTCGGTGTCATCCAGCAGCGAAAGCTGTTGCTGCTGAGGGTTTTCCGCGCGCAGCTCGCGGCGCAGATAGCGCAGCGCGAGATCGTCGAGGGAGAAGCTGCGCTGACCGGGCCGCACCAGGTAGGCGGCCAGCGCGGTGTCGGAGGTGACGCCGGCCAGCGTCCAGCCCCGCCCGGCCAGGTCGTGCATCGCCAGCTTGGCCTCGTGCAGCGCCTTGGGCGGACCGGGGTCGGCCAGCCAGGACGCCAGCGCGGCTTCGTCGTCGGGATCCAGCGCCGAGGTGTCGATGTAGCGGCCCTCGCCGTCGGCGGAGACGATGGCCAGCGCGGTGCAGTCGGCGTCGTAGGCCAGGTGGGTGCCGGCGACGGCCAGCCCGAAGCGCTTGCCGGAGCTGTGCTCGGCCAACCACACCGCCAGTTCGCCGGCTTCCAGCGCGCCGCCGCGCACGTCGAAACCCTCGTCGACCTCGGGCTCCACGGCGGCCAGGGTTTCGAACAGCCGGTCGCGCAGCACCCGGAACTCCAGGTCGTCGAAGAGCCGGTGGATCTGGTCGCGGTCCCAGGGCTGCAGCCGCAGCGTGTCGGGCGTCTGGGCCAGCGGCACGTCCTTGATCAGATCGGTCAGCTCGCGGTTGCGGATCACGCTGGCCAGGTGTTCGCGCAGCGCGTCGCCGACCTTGCCGCGTACCGAGTCGACGTTGTCGACCAGCGCCTGCAGCGACCCGTATTCGGCGATCCACTTGGAGGCGGTCTTCTCCCCCACACCGGGAATGCCGGGCAGGTTGTCGCTGGGGTCGCCGCGCAGGGCGGCGAAGTCGGGGTACTGCTGGGGGGTCAGCCCGTATTTTTCGACGACCGCCTCGGGGGTGAAGCGGGTCAGCTCGCTGACGCCCTTGCGCGGGTAGAGCACCGTCACATTGTCGCTGACCAACTGCAGCGAGTCGCGGTCCCCGGTGACCACCAGCACCCGGTAGCCCTCGTTCTCGGCCTGGGTGGCCAGGGTGGCGATCAGGTCGTCGGCCTCGAATCCCGGCTCGGCGAGCACCGTGATGCCCAGCGCCGCCAGGACTTCCTTGGTGATGTCGATCTGGCCGTGGAACTCGTCTGGGGTCGCCGAGCGGTTGGCCTTGTATTCCGGGTAGCGATCGGAGCGGAAGGTCTGCCGGGACACGTCGAAGGCCGCGGCGATGTGGGTCGGGGCCTCGTCGCGCAGCAGGTTGATCAGCATCGCGGTGAAGCCGTAGACCGCGTTGGTGGTCAGCCCGCCGCGGGTCTTGAAGTTCTCGGCGGGCAGCGCATAGAACGCCCGGAACGCCAGCGAGTTGCCGTCCAGCAGCATCAGTGTCGGCCGGTTTTGTTCCTCGCCGGCCCCGGCGGCGGTTTTGGTGGCGGTTTTCGTCGCGGCTTTCGTGGCGGGCACGGCTCTCACTTTAGGCACCCACTACGACGAGTTCCGCCCCGCGACCGCGCCGCCGGCAGAACTGCAACACGTTTCAGTTTTGTGCTGCCGCTGGGTACGCTGACCCGGTGCCCGAAGTCATCCGACAACAACCGGCGGTCGAGGGATGGTTCGCCACCGACGAGGCCGGCGCCCCGCACCTGATCGGCAGCAAATGCCCCCAGTGCGGCACCTACGTCTTCCCGCCCCGGGAGAACAACTGCCCCAATCCGGGTTGCGACGGCGACGCGCTGGAATCGACTCCGCTGTCCAGGCGGGGAACGCTGTGGAGCTACACCGAGAACCGCTATGCCCCGCCCCCGCCCTACCCGTCCCCGGACCCGTTCGAGCCGTTCGCCGTCGCCGCCGTGGAGTTGGCGAAGGAGGGTCTGATCGTGCTGGGCAAGGTGGTCGAGGGCACGCTGGCCGCCGACTTGAAGGTCGGCATGGAGATGGAGCTGACCACGATGCCGCTGTACACCGACGACGACGGCGTGCAGCGCATGGTGCACGCGTGGAGGCGCGCATGACAACCCCGAGCACCCCGCCCGAACCGCTCTACATCCTCGGGGCGGGCATGCACCCCTGGGGCAAGTGGGGCAACGATTTCACCGAGTACGGCGTGGCGGCGGCGCGCGCGGCTCTGGCCGAAGCCGGCCTGGACTGGCGTCAGATCCAGTTGGTGGCCGGCGCCGACACCATCCGCAACGGCTACCCGGGATTCGTCGCGGGCGCGACGTTCGCCCAGAAGCTGGGATGGAACGGCGTGCCGGTCAGCTCCAGCTACGCCGCGTGCGCCAGCGGGTCGCAGGCGCTGCAGAGCGCCCGGGCACAAATCCTCGCGGGCTTCTGCGATGTGGCCCTGGTGATCGGCGCCGACACCACGCCCAAGGGCTTCTTCGCCCCGGTCGGCGGTGAGCGCAAGAACGATCCCGACTGGCAGCGGTTCCACCTGATCGGCGCCACCAACCCGGTCTACTTCGCGCTGCTGGCGCGGCGGCGGATGGACCTCTACGGCGCCACACTCGAGGACTTCGCCCAGGTGAAGGTGAAGAACTCGCGCCACGGCCTGCAGAACCCGAATGCCCGCTACCGCAAGGAGGTGTCCGTCGAGGACGTGCTGGCCAGTGCGGTGGTGGCCGACCCGCTGCGGCTGCTGGACATCTGCGCCACCTCCGACGGCGCGGCCGCGCTGGTCGTGGCCAGCGCGAAGTTCGCCCGCGAACACCTCGGCTCGCTGGCCGGTGTGCCGTCGGTGCGCGCGGTCAGCACGGTGACTCCGCGCTACCCGCAGCATCTGCCCGAATTACCGGATATCGCAACGGATTCCACGGCCGCGGTGCCCGCGCCGGATCGGGTGTTCAAGGACCAGATCATCGACGCGGCCTACGCCGAGGCCGGTGTCGCGCCCGAGGACCTGAGCCTGGCCGAGGTGTACGACCTGTCCACCGCGCTGGAGCTCGACTGGTACGAGCACCTGGGCCTGTGCCCCAAGGGTGAGGCCGAGGCGCTGCTGCGCAGCGGCGCCACCACCCTCGGCGGCCGGGTGCCGGTCAACCCGTCCGGCGGGCTGGCCTGTTTCGGCGAGGCCATTCCCGCGCAGGCGATCGCTCAGGTCTGCGAGCTGACCTGGCAACTGCGGGGTCAGGCCACCGGCCGGCAGGTGGAGAACGCCACGGTCGGCATCACCGCCAACCAGGGCCTGTTCGGCCACGGCTCGTCGGTGATCGTAGCGCGATAGGGATTGCCGGCGGCCTGGGCTTCGAGTGTGAAGCCTGGGCGAGCCCCCTCGGCGTGTCGTCGCCAACGATGCACACTCAACGCCAACGATTCACACTCGACGGCGGCGGGCTACTCCTTGGGCGTGCCCAGCGTCTCCAGCACCACCTCGGCCACCCGCTTCATCGTGGTCCGCCGGTCCATCGCGGCACGCTGGATCCACTTGAACGCCTCGGGTTCGGTCATGCCCTGCTCGGTCTGCAGCAGGCCCTTGGCCCGCTCCACCAGCTTGCGGGTCTCCAGCCGCTCGGACAGCGTGGCGACCTCGCGTTCCAGCTCGGCGATCTCGCTGAACCGGCTGACGGCCAATTCGATCGCCGGGATCAGATCGCTGATGGTGAACGGCTTGACCAGGTAGGCCATCGCCCCGGCATCGCGGGCGCGCTCCACCAGATCGCGCTGACTGAACGCGGTCAGCACGACGATCGGCGCGATGCGCTTGCTGGCGATCTCGGAGGCCGCGTCGATCCCGTCGCGGCGCGGCATCTTGACGTCCATGATCACCAGGTCCGGGCGATGGCGCTCGGCGAGCTCGACGGCTTCCTGCCCGTCGCCGGCCTCCCCGACGATCTCGTACCCCTCCTCCCGGAGCATCTCGGCGAGATCCAGTCGAATGAGCGCTTCGTCTTCAGCGATCAGGACCCGGCGCGGCACAGCAGCGTCGGTGTCGGTCGTGGGGCCTGTCATGACGGACATTGTGTCGTGAACGCCTCAGACCAGCGAGCGCGGGGGCGGTGTGACGGGTGAGGACACCAAATCCTCTAAGGTGGTAGGCCGATAAGCCCTCGTATCCCAACTGGCAGAGGAAACGGATTCAAAACCCGTACAGTGTGAGTTCGAATCTCACCGAGGGCACCACCGCTACCCGCCGCACGCCGCCGGTCCGCCGCGTCCGGAATTTGCATTCATCCGATCCCACGGTCTGCGAAATCAGCCAAATACCGACCATGGGTATGAAATCAGCGCAATTTTTAAACCTGGCGCCACCAAAAGCTCGAATTTGTCGCATTCCGGCGAAATAGCTGAGGCGCGACAAATGAATTCATCAAATCCTTTCGCCGGGACCCTCGAAAACACCGGCCGGGCTGGCGCGCAGACCCCTCGACAGCGCGGTCGCAGCCCAGTGGTGGGCACCGATCGAGACGGGCGGTCGAGTCAGCCGCCGATAGAACCGGTGACGCAAACCTGGTTTGCCGCAGACACATTCAGCCCCGGCGTATCGTTGCCGATCGAATCGCCGGCCACCCGAAGCAGCCAACTCGGCTGACCGCACGCGGCGCTGCAGCCGCCCATCAGCACCGCGGTGAGAACAAGGATTAACGCAAAAACGAATCTTTTTAGACCCGCCATCAGGCACCCCTTGGTCGAGGCGAACGCACGTCCGACACAGCCGTCGAACATGTGTCAGATAACCCAAACGAATGACGCGCAAACCCGATTACAACCCGATAACGAAAGTCGTATCAGACTTGGGAAACTTACGGGGGCGAAAACGGCGATATTCGTCCGACAGTCGACAAGATTGCCTGCTCAGCGGTTAGGCTTGCTGCGTGGCGGCCAAGAGTTGTGGTGCCGCACCGTTATGGCCAACCGGCTCGTCGAAGCGCCCGGACTGTGTAGCCGCGGCGCGGGCCCAGTCGCGTGCCCGCAACCAGCACTACGCCGACAGCGCCGCGCGCCAGTCCCGCGTGCTTGCCATTGCCGCGTGGCTGGCCGTGCTGGTCTGCGCCGACTTCATCCTTCTGCAAGTGGTCACCGGGGCGTGGACCTGGCAGATCGTTTCGCTCAACGTCGTCGCCGCGTTGATTTTCGCGATCGTCCCGTGGCTGCACCGGTTCGGTGACCTGGTCGCCCCGCTGACCTTCCTCGGCGCGGCCTACGTCACCGTCTTCGTCAGCTGCTGGGACGTCGGCACGGCATCGGGCGGGCAGTACTTCTTCCTGGTGGGCGCCTGCCTGGTGCTGCTGGTGATGGGCATCGAACACACCGTGCTCGCGGCCGTCCTGGCCGCGATCGGTGCCGGGCTAGTGATCGCCGTCGAGTTCGCCTTTCCCCGAGACACCGGGCTGCAGCCGGCCTGGGCGCAGTCGATGTCCTTCGTGGTGACCATCGTCTCGGCCTGCATCATGGTCTTCGTCGCGGTGTGGTTCGCGCTGCGCGACACCCAGCGCGCCGAGGCGGTGATGGAGTCGGAGTACCAACGCTCAGAAGCGCTGCTGGCCAACATGTTGCCGGGCAGCATCGCCGAGCGGCTGAAGCACTCCGACGGCGACATCATCGCCGACAAATACGACGACGCCTCGGTGTTGTTCGCCGACATCGTCGGGTTCACCGAACGCGCCAGCGGTACCGCCCCGGCCGACCTGGTGCGGTTCCTGAACCGGCTCTACATCGCCTTCGACGAGTTGGTGGACAAACACGGCCTGGAGAAGATCAAGGTCAGCGGCGACTCCTACATGGTGGTCAGCGGCGTGCCGCGGGTCCGGCCGGACCACGCCACCGCTCTCGCCGACTTCGCCCTCGACATGGTCAAAGTTGCTGCGGCACTGAAGGATCCGTACGGCCGACCGGTGCCGCTGCGGGTGGGGATGGCCTGTGGACCGGTGGTCGCGGGTGTGGTGGGCTCGCGCCGGTTCTTCTACGACGTGTGGGGCGACGCGGTCAACGTGGCGTCACGGATGGAATCCACCGACTCGGTGGGCCGCATCCAGGTACCCGAGACGATGTACGAGCGGCTCGCGTCCGAATTCGTGCTGCAGGAACGCGGCCGCATCGAGGTCAAGGGCAAGGGTGTGATGCGCACCTGGTATCTGATCGGCCGCAAGCCGGCCGAAGCGCCCACCGATCTGGTTGCCGAGCAACCGCACACCGCGCACGTCTGACCAAAGTCCCTGTACCACGGCCAGCGTTTGTGCCAGACTGCGGCCATGACTATGTCCCCTGGCTCCCCTGTTCCAAGCTTGCTGCCGCATCTGTGGAAATCCGCTCTGCTGTCGGGAATTCTGTCGCTTGCCCTCGGTGTCCTGGTGCTGGTGTGGCCGGGAATCTCCATCCTGGTCGCCGCAGTCGCCTTCGGCGTCTATCTGCTCATCACCGGTATCGCGCAGGTGGTATTCGCCTTCTCGCTGCATGTTTCGGCGGGAAGCCGGGTCCTGTTGTTCATCAGCGGCGCCGCCTCGCTGATTCTGGCGCTGCTGGCGTTCCGCCATTTCGGCCAGGGCTACGCAATTCTGCTGCTGGCCATCTGGATTGGTATCGGGTTCATCTTCCGCGGCGTGGCCACTACGATCTCGGCGGTCAGCGACCCGAACCTGCCGGGCCGGGGCTGGAACATCTTCCTCGGGGTGATCAGCCTGCTGGCCGGCATCGTCGTGCTGGCCTCGCCGTTCGAATCCATTGTCACGCTAGCGATTGTGGTGGGCGCGTGGTTCGTGGTCATCGGGGTGTTCGAGATCATCTCCTCGTTCGGCATCCGCAAGGCGTCCAAGACCCTCGCCGGCTGAGGCCGGCCGGTAGCGGAGGCCCGGGCCTATCTACTACACTCTGTCGTAGCCGTTGGTTCGGGCCTCCGCAGTTCGGGAGATGACGGATGAATGTCGTCGATATTTCGCGCTGGCAGTTCGGTATTGTCACCGTCTACCACTTCATCTTCGTGCCGCTCACCATCGGTTTGGCCCCGCTGCTGGCCATCATGCAGACGGCGTGGGTGGCCACCGGGAACACCGCCTGGTACCGGTTGACCAAATTCTTCGGCAAGCTGTTTCTGATCAACTTCGCCATCGGCGTGGCCACCGGGATCGTCCAGGAATTCCAGTTCGGCATGAACTGGAGCGAGTACTCGCGGTTCGTCGGTGACATCTTCGGTGCGCCACTGGCGATGGAGGGACTGTTCGCGTTCTTTTTCGAATCCACCTTCATCGGCCTGTGGATCTTCGGCTGGGGCCGACTGCCCAAGCTGATTCACTTGGCGTGCATCTGGATCGTGGCCATCGGCGTCAACGCGTCGGCCTTCTTCATCATCGCCGCGAACTCCTTCATGCAGCATCCGGTCGGCGCGCACTACAACCCGGCGACGCGGCGTGCCGAGTTGGACGACATCTTCGCGCTGCTGTCGAACAACACTGCGCAGGCGGCGTTTTCACACACCGTGACCGGAGCGTTGCTGACGGCGGGCACCTTCGTCGCCGCCGTCAGCGCCTGGTGGATGGTGCGCTCCCGCGCCGGCGGATCCACCACGCCGGCCGCGGAAACCGAGGCCCGCACCATGTTTCGTCCGGCGGCCATCCTGGGCTGCGGGGTCGTGTTACTGGCCACCGTCGCCCTGTTCTTCACCGGTGACCGCCAGGGCAAGCTGATGTTCGTCCAGCAGCCGATGAAGATGGCGTCGGCAGAATCGTTGTGCCACACCCAAACCGACCCCGACTTCTCGGTGCTGACCATCGGCACCCACAACAACTGCGGCAGCGTCACCGAAGTGATCAAGGTGCACTACGTGCTGCCGTGGCTGGCCGAGGGCCGGTTCAGCGGCGTGACGCTGCGCGGAGTGAACGAGCTGCAGCAGCAGTACCAGCAGCGCTTCGGCCCCGACGACTACCGGCCGAATCTGTTCGTCACCTATTGGTCGTTCCGGCTGATGATCGGATTCCTAGCGATCCCGGTGTTGTTCGCGCTGACCGTGCTGTGGGTGACCCGCCGCGGGCGCACACCGCGGCAACGCTGGATGTCGTGGTTCGCGCTGCTGACCATTCCCACCCCCTTCCTGGCCAACATCGCGGGGTGGGTATTCACCGAAATGGGGCGCCAGCCCTGGGTAGTGGTGCCCAACCCGACCGGCGACCAGGCGGTCCGGATGACGGTCCGCGAGGGCGTGTCCAACCATGTGCCCGGCATGGTGATCACGTCGCTGGCGACCTTCACCCTCGTCTACGCGGTGCTGGCGGTGGTCTGGTTCTTTCTGCTGAAGCGCTACACCGTCGAGGGTCCGTTGGAACACGACGCGGAACCCGCTCCGCCGCGGGCACCCAGCGATGACGAGGTGGCGCCGCTGTCCTTCGCCTACTGACGGGGCACACCTACCACGTAAGGAGCTGAACCGATGGGACTGCAAGAGGTGTGGTTCGGCATCATCGGGATGCTGTTCCTGGGTTTCTTCATCCTGGAGGGCTTCGACTTCGGCGTGGGCATGTTGATGGAACCGTTCGCCCGGGTCGGAATCGGTGAGCCAGAACCGTTGCGCCGCACCGCACTCAACACCATCGGCCCGGTGTGGGACGGCAACGAGGTGTGGTTGATCGTCGGCGGCGCGGCCATGTTCGCGGCCTTTCCCGGCTGGTACGCCACCGTATTCTCCACGCTGTACCTGCCACTGTTGGCGATCCTGTTCGGGATGATCCTGCGCGCCGTGGCGATCGAGTGGCGCGGCAAGATCGACGACACCAAGTGGCGCGGCTGGGCCGATTTCGGCATCGCCGCCGGGTCGTGGCTGCCGGCGGTGCTGTGGGGGGTGGCGTTCGCCGTCCTGGTCCGCGGGCTGCCGGTGGACGCCGACGGCCACATCCACCTCTCCGTCACCGACGTGCTCAACCCCTACACGCTGTTGGGTGGCCTGGCCACCGCCGGGCTGTTCCTGTTGTACGGGGCGGTGTTCGTGGCGTTGAAGACGTCCGGTGCGATCCGCGACGACGCCTACCGCTTCGCCGTCTGGCTTTCGCTTCCGGTGACGGGACTGGTTGCGGGCTTTGGGCTTTGGACCCAGCTCGGCTACGGCAAGGACTGGACCTGGCTGGTGCTCGCGGTGGCGGTGGTGGCGCAAGTGGCGGCGGTGCTGTTGGTGTGGCGGCGCGCGTCCGACGGCTGGGCGTTCACCTGCCTCGCGCTGGTGGTCGCCGCCGTGGTGATCCTGCTCTTCGGCGCGCTGTATCCGAACCTGGTGCCGTCCACACTGGACAGCCGGTGGAGCCTGACCATCTACAACGCGTCCTCGACGCATTACACCCTCAAGGTCATGACGTGGGTGACGGCGATCATGGCCCCGGTGACGGTGGTGTACCAGGCGTGGACGTATTGGGTGTTCCGGCAACGGCTTTCGGCCGACCGGATCCCGGCGCCCGTCGGGCTGACAAGGCGCCCGTCCTGAGCGGTGAACACGGCACCAGCCGGGCGCCGCTGGACCCGAGACTGTGGCGGTCCTCGAGGCCGGTGCGCCGCTACCTGGTGGCGGCGGTGGGCTGCGGGGTGCTGATCTCGGGCTGCGCGATCGGCTCGGCCGTTGTGCTGGCCGGCATCGTCGCGCGCGTCGTCGGCGATACCTCCGCCGGCGAGATGCGCTCCTGGCCGGCGCCGCTGTCAATCCTGTTGGCGCTGTGGGCCGTCCGGGCGGTGGCGCATTGGCTGCAGGCCCGGCTGGGGCAGCGGGGAGCCAGCGCGGTGATCGCCGACCTGTCCGGGCAGGTGCTCGCCGCGGTCACCGCCCGCCCGCCCGCCGAGCTGGCCGCGCAACGCGACGAAGCGGCGGTGGTGGTCACCCGCGGCCTGGACGGGCTGCGGCCCTACTTCACCGGATACCTGCCGACGCTGATGCTGGCCGCCATCCTGACCCCGGCCACCGTGGCGGTGATCGCGGCCTACGACGTGAAATCCACGGTGATCGTGGCGATCACGCTGCCACTGATCCCGATCTTCATGGTCCTGATCGGGCTGGCGACCCGTGACCGCTCCGCGGCGGCGCTGGCCGCGATGACCACCCTGCAGGCCCGGCTGCTCGACCTGATCGCCGGCATCCCCACCCTGCGCGCGCTGGGACGAAGCTCGGGTCCCGACCGGAGCATCGCCGAACTCGCTGCCGCGCACCGCCGCTCGGCGATGGCGACGCTGCGGATCGCCTTCCTGTCGGCGCTGGTGCTGGAATTGCTGGCCACGCTGGGGGTGGCGCTGATCGCCGTCGGCATCGGCCTGCGCCTGGTGTTCGGCGAGATGACACTGACCGCCGGTTTGACGGTGTTGCTGCTGGCGCCGGACGTGTACTGGCCGCTGCGCCGCATCGGTGTGGAATTCCATGCCGCTCAAGACGGAAGAACCGCCGCCGGCGCGGCGTTCGCCCTCATCGGCGAGCCGGGCGGGCCGAGCGCCGCGAAGGTTCGCACCCGCACCGTCACCGCCCGCGGCGCGCCGATCCGTCTGGAACACCTCAGCGTGGCGGGTCGCGACGGCCAGGCGCCCTGCGATCTGAGCGCGGTGATCGAACCCGGCGCGGTGACCGTGCTGACCGGGCGCAACGGCGCCGGCAAGAGCACCACGCTGCAGGCGATTGCCGGCATCACGGCGCCGTCGTCGGGCCGGGTCACCGTGGGCGGTGTCGACGTCGCCGACCTGGCGCCGCGCGGGTGGTGGGCGCAGTTGTCCTGGCTGCCGCAGCGCCCGGTGCTGGTGCCGGGCACCGTCGACGAAAACCTGCGGCTGTTCGGCGAACTCGACGACATCGAAACCGCCTGTGCCATCGCGGGTTTCGACACTGTGCTGGCCGAGCTGCCCGATGCGGGCGCCACCCTGCTGGGCCGCGGCGGAGTCGGCCTGTCCCTGGGGCAGCGGCAGCGGCTGGGCCTTGCCCGCGCGCTCGGATCGCGGGCCGCCGTGCTGCTGCTCGACGAGCCGACCGCGCACCTGGACGCGGGCACCGAAGAACGCGTGTTGCGGGCTGTCGTCGAACGGGCCCGCGCCGGCGCCACCGTCGTCGTGGTGGGGCACCGCGAGCCGGTCCTGGCCATCGGCGACCGGGTCGTCGCGGTGTCCGCCGACCGTGGAGCACGTTGTGCCGCGGCCTGATTCGTTCGCGTCCGCCTCCAGCGGCAGGCCGCTGCTGGCGGCCGCGGGCCTGCTGTCGCCCCGGCTGCCGCGCCTCGCCGCGGCGATCACGCTGGGGGTGCTGTCGCTGGGCAGCGCGCTGGCGTTGGCCGGGGTGTCCGCGTGGCTGATCACCCGCGCCTGGCAGATGCCGCCGGTGCTGGACCTGTCCGTCGCCGCGGTCGCGGTGCGGATGTTCGCGATCTCCCGCGGCGTGCTGCACTACTGCGAGCGACTGGTCACCCACGACACGGCCCTGCGGGCGGCCGGCGCCGCGCGGGTGGCGGTATACCAGCGGCTGACGCGCGGCGGCGCGGCAGCCGCCGTCCGGCTGCACAGCGGCGAGCTGGTGGCCCGGGTGGGCGCCGATGTCGACGAACTGGCCAACGTGCTGGTGCGCGCACTGGTGCCGATGGGTGTGGCGGCGGTGCTGGCGGCGGCGGCGACCGCGGTCGTCGCCGCGATCTCACCGGCGGCGGGCGGGGCATTGGCGATCTGCCTGCTGGTCGCCGGCTTCGTCGCGCCCCGCCTGGCGGGCCGGGCCGCCGCGACTCAGGAAGACATTGCGCGCCAACAGCATTCGCAGCGCGACAGGGCGGCGATGCTGGCGCTCGAACACGCCCCCGAGCTGCGCATCGCCGGTCTGCTGCCCGAGGTCATCGCCGAATCGCAACGCCGCCAACGGGCGTGGGGCGCCGCCCTGGACGCGGCGGGCAAGCCGGCCGCCGTGGCCGAGGCGATGCCCACCGCGGCGATCGGGGCCAGCGTGCTGGGCGCGGTGGTGGCCGCCATCGGCATGGCGCACGCCGTCGCGCCCACCACCCTGGCGGTCCTGATGTTGCTGCCGCTGTCCGCCTTCGAGGCGATGACGCCGCTGCCGGCCGCTGCCGTCCAGTTGACCCGGTCACGGATCGCCGCGCGCCGCCTGCTCGAGCTCACCGCGACCGAACCCCCGCGCCCGGCCGGCTCCGTACCCCGGCCGACGGGTCCGGGCCGGCTGACCGCCGACATCCATTCCGGTCACGACGGCGCGGCCCGCGAGTCCCGCGTGACGCTGGACCTGCGGCCGGGGGCGCGGCTGGCCGTCACCGGCGCCAGCGGCTGCGGAAAGACGACGCTGCTGATGACGCTGGCCGGTCTGCTGCCGCCGCTGCAGGGACAGGTGGTGCTGGACGGCGTCGCGTTGAGCGAGTTCGATGAATGCGAGTTAGCAAGGGCCATCGTCTTTTTCGCCGAGGACGCGCATGTCTTCGCCACCACCGTCCGGGACAACCTGCTGGTGGCCCGCGGCGACTGCCCCGACGACGAACTGACCGACGCGCTGGGGGCGGTCGGGCTGGACGACTGGCTGGCCGGGTTGCCCGACGGCCTGTCCACGGTGTTGACCGGTGGCGCGCAGGCGATTTCGGCGGGCCAGCGGCGCAGGCTGTTGCTGGCCCGCGCGGTGATCTCCCCCGCCCGCATCGTGCTGCTCGACGAGCCCACCGAGCACCTCGACGCCGGCGACGCCGAGCGGCTGCTGCGCGACCTGCTGGCGCCGGATTCGCGGCTGCTGTCCCCGCCGCGCACCGTGGTGGTGGCCACCCATCACCTGCCGGAGGGAATCGGCTGTCGCGAACTTCGCGTCGATCGGGGCCCGGCCGCCGGCTAGCGATGCCTACAGGTGCCGGCGGCGCGGCAGGAATTCCAGCGACAACAGCACGAACAGCAGCGGGACGATCTGGGTCATGGAGATCACCGCGTAGCGCCGCCCGTCCAGTGCATGCCACTTGCGCACGTACCGGTACAGCGACTCCAGCGCGATCAACGGGTCGAGCACGTGGGTCAACCGGTAGAAGATGCGCCGGGTCCAGCCGCGGTTCTTGTCCTCGAAGATCTCCGGGAACGCGGCGAAGGCCAGCGATACCCGTTGCGCCCCACGGTCTTTGCCGGCCATGACCATGTCGACGCTGAGCCGCTCGTCGAGTCCGTTGGGGGCGCCGCGGCGCCGCCACGGCACGTCGAGGGTGATGTCGCTGCCGCCGCCGGCGGTGGCGTAGCGGTGAAACGCCTGCACCTTGCCCGTCGCGTCCCTGGCGATGATCAACAAGATTCCGGGGAACCGCCCTTCCAGCACCCCGTCGAGGTTCATGTGGAAGCCGCGATCGGCGTGGGCCCCCTTGGACGACTCCCGCACCACCTCGGTCAGCTCGGCCAGCAGCTCGTCGCTGAGTTCCTGCTCGGCGACGATTTCGGTTGTGACGCCGCAGTTGTGGGTGCGTTTGACGGCCTGACGCAGGTTGCGGAACTTGCGGCCGACCATGTCGAAGCTGCTCACGTCGACGACCACGTCGCGCCCGATCGGTATGGGCCGCAACGTTTGTCCCAGGACCGCCGAGTCCTTCCACAACTCGAGGCGCCGCTCGCTGCAGCCCACCACGGCGATGCGCCATCCGTGGGCGTGGCAGGTGGCGGCGAAATCGGCGACCAGTTCCGGGAAGTGGGCTTCGTCGCCGATCGGGTCCCCGCTGACCACCGCGATCCCCAGCCGCGTCCGGTAGGCCAGCGCGGCGCTGCCATCGGCGCTGAAGTGGTAGCTCTTGCCGGTCTGCATGGTGAACGGCGCCAGCGCGTCGTCGCGGGTGGCGTTGATCAGCTCCCATATTCGCGGCAGGTCGGCGGGCCGCGGGTGCGACGACGTCGGCCACATCAACACCATTCCCGAGCCGGCGATCAGCACGTCGCCCAGCAGGTCGAAGGACAACACGTGCAGCCCCAGCCCCGCCAGCACGAAAAAGGCGGCGACGGCGGCGTGCATCGTCGTCACCGGCCGGCCCAGGAAGATCCCGCGCGCGATCCAGGCCACGGCGACCAGGACGGTCAGCGACCAGGCCAGCCGATCGGCGTAGTGCCAACTCGGATTGCTGTGGTGGTGCACGAGGATCTGGATCAACCAGCACGCCGCGCAGAACAGTCCCAGGGCTCCGATCAACCGGGCCGCCCGTGAATCGGCGGAAACCACAACGCGTTCCCCCGCGCGCGGTTTCGGTGCGACGTCCACCACCGGCCCGTTCACCCTCACCTCCCGATGCGCTGACAACAGCCGGGCGGCTGTGCGCCGCCTCTGCACCGAATACCCGGCACCGTCAAAATTACGCCCGATCCCGCTCGTATCGGCCGGTTTCGGGCCGATATCCTGCAGCTTTTGCGTAACGGTTTACCGGCGGGCGGAGGGAAAGTATTTCAGCACACCCTCCTGCATGACGGTGGCCAGCGGTTGCCCGGACCGGTCGAAGAAATGCCCGGTGCCCAGCCCGCGCGAATCGGCGGCCACCGGCGACGACGTGGAGTACAGCACCCAGTCGTTGAAGTCGACCTGACGGTGAAACCAGATGGAATGGTTGGCCGAGGCGGCGAAAATGCGGTCGAATCCCCAGGAAAGACCGTGCGTGGTGATGACGGAGTCCAGCACCGTGGTGTCCGAGGAGTACACCATGGCCGCGGTGTGCAGGACCGGGTCGTCGGGAAGCTTGCCCAGCGCCTTGACCCAGACCCGATTGTGGGGCAGCCGCTCCCCTTTCGTCCGCATCACCCACGCCGGGTCGTTGGTGTAGCGCCATTCGATGGGCTGCAGCGCGTTGACGAAGTGCGGCACGGTCTCTTCGTAGCCGCGCAGCAGTTCGACGATCGTGGGTTGGGTCTCTGGGTCGGCCACCCGTGGCGGGTCGACGCCGTGCTCGAGTCCGCGGCCACCGGCCATGTAGGAGATCAGTGCCGAGCACAGCAGCGTGCCGTCCTGCACCGCGTCGACGCGGCGGTTGGCGAACCGCCGCTCGTCGCGCAGCCGGGTGACGCGGTATTCGATGTCCTTGCCGGTGTCGCCGCCGTTGATGAAATGCACCGAGAGCGCGCTGGGGGGCAGGTCGTCGCGAATCAGGCTGCGGCTGCTGGCCACAAACGACTGCGACATGAGCTGTCCGCCGAACGTTCGCATCGGATTCTTGCTGGGATGCGATCCGACGAACAGATCGTCGGCGACGCGCCGGAGGTCCAGCGTCGCCAGCAGCTCCTCGAAGTCGGCCGTGGTGTTCGGCTCCTGGGATTCAGCGCCGGCTGGCACGAGCTCTCCTCTGGTTCGATGCGCCCGCCCGTTTCTCAGGCCGCGCAGCGGCCCGTGTCGTCGCCGGGCGGGCTAGACGTCGTCCTCGCCGATCCGGTGCACGTGGATCAGGTTGGTTGACCCTACTGTGCCAGGTGGCGCACCGGCGACGATCACCACCAGGTCACCACGCCGGTACCGACCGAGTTCCAGCAGCGACTTGTCCACCTGGCGGATCATGCCGTCGGTGGAGGTCATCATCGGCACGATGAACGTCTCGGTGCCCCAGGTCATGGCCAGCTGGCTGCGCACCTCCGGCCATGCCGTGAAGGCCAGCAGCGGCAGCGGGGTGTGCAACCGCGCCAGCCGCTTGACGGTGTCGCCGGACTGGGTGAACGCGACCAGCGCCTTGGCGTCCAGGCGTTCGCCGATGTCGCGGGCCGCATACGAGATCACCCCGCGTTTGGTGCGGGGCACGTGGGTGAGCGGCGGGGCGGCCGTGGAGTTGTCCTCGACCGCGCAGATGATGCGCGCCATGGTCCGCACGGCCGCCAGCGGGTACTTGCCCACCGAGGTCTCCCCGGACAGCATCACGGCGTCCGCGCCGTCCAGCACGGCGTTGGCGACGTCGGAGGCCTCGGCCCGGGTCGGCCGTGAGTTCTCGATCATCGAATCGAGCATCTGGGTTGCCACGATGACGGGTTTGGCGTTCTCCCGGGCCATCTGGATGGCCCGCTTCTGCACCAGCGGAACCTCTTCCAGGGGAAGTTCGACACCGAGGTCGCCGCGGGCCACCATGATGGCGTCGAAGGCCAGCACGATGGCTTCCAGGTTGTCGACGGCCTCCGGCTTTTCCAGTTTGGCGATCACGGGCACCCGCCGGCCGACGCGGTCCATCACCTCGTGCACCAGCTCGACGTCGGAGGGCGAACGCACGAAGGACAGCGCGACCAGGTCGACGCCCAGCTCGAGCGCGAAGGTGAGGTCCTCGATGTCCTTGTCGGACAAGGCCGGTGCGGAGACGTTCATGCCGGGCAGCGAGATGCCCTTGTTGTTGCTGACCGGGCCGCCCTCGACCACGGTGCAGATGACGTCGTCGCCCTCGATGCCGTCGACCACCAGGCCGACCTTGCCGTCGTCGACCAGGACCCGGTCCCCGACCGCGGCGTCCTGGGCGAGTTGTTTGTAGGTGGTCGACACCCGGTCGTGGCTGCCTTCGCAGTCGGCGACGGTGATGCGGACCGTTTCGCCGTCGGCCCAGTAGGTGGGCCCGGTGGCAAAGCGCCCTAGGCGGATCTTGGGGCCCTGCAGATCGGCGAGCACGCCGACGGCGCGGCCGGTGGCGTCGGAGGCCACCCGCACCCGTTCGTAGGCGGCTTTGTGGTCGGCGTAGTCGCCGTGGCTGAAGTTCAGTCGGGCGACGTCCATTCCGGCCTCGACCAGCGCCAAAATCAACTCGTCCGAATTGGTCGCCGGGCCAAGGGTGCAGACGATCTTCCCGCGTCTACTCACGCCGACCCAGCATAGTCGTGTGCCCGCGTCCCGGCCCGCACATAACGCACGGCGCGCAGTGTGCTGTTACCCACCGAGAACAGTCGGAAACAGGGGGAAGGCGGGCAGGTTACGCAGCACTGTCCACACCAGGGTGGCGACGACGACCGCCGGCACCGCCGCCGCGGGCAGCGCTCGCCGGCCGCGGGCGCGCCGAACCAGCAGGAACGCGGCCAGCGTCGGGACGGCGGCCAGCAGGAAGACGTTGTCGTGGACGGCGGCCCACAGGTCGCCGTGCAGCAGGTCGTGTGTCATGCGCAGGCCGCCGCAGAACGGGCAATTCCAGCCGGTGAGCCATTTGAACGGACACGGCGGGTAGATCGACGCCGGATCGTGAGGGTCGGCCAGCCCGATGTAGCCGAGCGCTCCGCTGAGTGCCACGGCCGTTCCGGCCGCGACGTGGCGGCGATGACGGCCACCGCGCGCGAGCGGCTGGGATGGCATCACCTGCCCAGCATGCCAGATCGACGCCGGGTCGTTGCCTGCCGCTAGCGGCCCGAGAGCCGGTCGCGCAGTCGCGCACCCCAGCGCCGTTTCGTTTCCGGCTGCTGCGGGGCGGGTTCGGGTTCCTCGGCGACGGGTTGCTCGGGCGCTTCGCCGGATTCCTCTTCGGGCTCTTCGTCGGAATCCGCTTCGGGCTCTTCGGTTTCCGGCTCTTCGGGCTCTTCAGCTTCTGGCTCTTCAGGTTCCTCGGCTTCCGGCTCGCCCGGCTCTTCGGCCGCTTCCGTTTCTTCGGATTCCGGCTCTTCGGCCGCTTCCGCTTCCGTTTCTTCGGATTCCGGCTTCTCGACGTCCGGCTCCGCCGATTCTTCGGGCCGCTGCGCCGTCGCGTCGGCGCCGGCGGCTTCGGCGCCGTCCGCCGGCGCCGCCACACCCTCGGTCGCCGCCTCGGTCGTCGCCGCCACCGTCGCCGGCTCGGGCTCGGCGGGTTCCTCCTCGACGTATTGGTTGCCGCGCAAGCTCTCCGGGTCCTCGCGGCCCTTCGGCGCCGCCATCAGATACACCACGGCCCCGATGAACACGAACGTCGAGGTGAACGAATTGATCCGGATGCCGGCGATGTGGGTGGCGGTGTCGTCACGCAACAGCTCCACACAGAAGCGGCCCACGCAGTAGCCGGCCACATACAGCGCGAACAGCCGGCCGTGGCCCAGCGTCAGCCGTCGATCCGCGTACAGCAGGGCGACGAAAATCAAAAGATTCCACAGCAATTCGTACAGGAACGTCGGCTGCACCACCAGCGCGACCTGGCCCGTCGAGACGCCGTCCAGCGAATGCGGGTCGATGTATCCCGACGGGTCACGCCGGTAGAAGATCTCCAGGCCCCAGGGCAGGGTGGTTTCGCGGCCGTAGAGCTCCTGATTGAAGTAGTTGCCGAGCCGGCCGATGGCCTGCGCCAGAATGATGCCCGGCGCCAACGCGTCCGCGAACGCCGGCAGCGGAATGCCATGTCGCCGGCACCCGATCCAGGCGCCGACCGCGCCGAGCGCCACCGCGCCCCAAATGCCCAGGCCGCCGTCCCAGATCCGCACCGCCGCACCGAATCCGGCGCCGCCGGGGCCCCAGTAGGTTCGCCAGTCGGTGGCCAGGTGATAGAGCCGCCCGCCGACCAACCCGAACGGCACCGTCCACAACGCGATGTCATAGATGACGCCGCGTTCGCCGCCGCGCGCCTCCCAGCGGCGGTCACCGATCAGCAGCGCCGCCACGATCCCGGCGATGATGAACAACGCGTAGGCCCGAATCGGCACCGGGCCCAGATGCCAGACGCCCTGCGGCGGGCTGGGGAAATAGGCGAGCAGCTTGGTCACGAGGCGGCCGCCCTCTGCCGAACACCAGCGGCGAGTTCTTCAGTCAGCGCACGCAATGCGGTCAAACCTCCGTCCCCCAGCGCCGACACCAGCGCCGACCCGACGATGACACCGTCGGCGTAGCCGCCGATCTGGGCGGCTTGCTCGCGCGAGCGCACGCCGAGCCCGACCCCGACGGGTATGTCCGAGATCTCCCTGACCCTGCTCACCAACTCCGGCGCGGCATGCGACACCGCGTCGCGCGCCCCGGTGACGCCCATCGTCGAAGCCGCATAGACGAATCCGCGCGACGCCTCGACCGTCAGCGCCAACCGCTGCGGCGTCGACGACGGCGCCACCAGGAAAATCCGGTCCAGCCCGTGCCGCTCGGAGGCCGCCAGCCACTGCCCGGCTTCGTCGGGGATGAGGTCGGGCGTGATCAGGCCGTAGCCGCCGGCCGCGGCCAGGTCGCGGGCGAACGCGTCGACCCCGTAGCGCAGCACCGGGTTCCAGTAGGTCATCACCACCGCGCGCCCGCCCGCCGCGCTGATCGCCTCGACCGCGGCCAGTGTGTCGCGCACCCGCACGCCGCCGTGCAGCGCGGCCTCAGTGGCCCGGGCGATGGTCGGGCCGTCCATCCCCGGATCCGAGTACGGCACCCCGACTTCGACGATGTCGCAACCCGATTCGACCAGCGCCACCATCGCCTGCACCGAGGTCGGCACGTCCGGGTAACCGGTGGGCAGGTAGCCGATCAGCGCCGCCCGATCGTCGTCGCGGCACGCCTCGAAGATCGGCGACAGCCGGCTCGCCTGGCTCTGCTTGACGGTCATCGGTCGCTGGACCCCAACAGCCCGAACCACTTTGCCGCCGTCTCGACGTCCTTGTCCCCGCGCCCGGACAGGTTCACCACGATGATCGCGCCGCGGCCCAGCTCGGGCCCCAACTTCAGCGCACCCGCCACGGCGTGCGCGGACTCGATGGCCGGGATGATCCCCTCGGTGCGGCACAGCACCCGAAACGCGTCCATCGCCTCGGCGTCGGTGATCGGACGGTATTCGGCACGGCCGGTCTCGCGCAGATACGCATGTTCTGGACCGACTCCGGGATAGTCGAGACCCGCTGAGATGGAATGGGATTCGATGGTCTGCCCGTCTTCGTCCTGCAGCAGGTAGGAGAACGACCCCTGGAACGCCCCGGGCGAGCCGCCGCTGAAAGTCGCGGCGTGCCTTCCGGTTTCGACGCCGTCACCGGCCGCCTCGAATCCCACCAGCCGCACGCCGGGGTCGTCGATGAACGGATGGAAGATCCCGATGGCGTTGGAGCCGCCGCCGATGCAGGCCACCACCGCGTCGGGCAGCCGGCCCGCCTGCGCCTGGATCTGGGCGCGGGCCTCCAGCCCGATGATGCGCTGGAAATCGCGGACCATGGCCGGAAAGGGATGCGGCCCGGCCGCGGTGCCGAAGCAGTAGAACGTGTTGTCGGCGTTGGTGACCCAGTCCCGGAAGGCTTCGTTGATGGCGTCCTTGAGCGTTTTCGAACCGCTCTGCACCGAGACGACCGTCGCACCCAGCAGGCGCATCCGCGCCACGTTGAGCGCCTGGCGCTCGGTGTCCACCGCGCCCATGTAGATCACGCATTCCAGGCCCAGCAGGGCGCAGGCCGTGGCGGTGGCCACGCCGTGCTGGCCGGCCCCGGTCTCGGCGATCACCCGCTTCTTGCCCATCCGCTGGGCCAGCAACGCCTGACCGAGCACGTTGTTGATCTTGTGAGAACCGGTGTGGTTCAAGTCTTCTCGCTTGAGGAAGATCCGCGCGCCGGCCTGCTCGGACAGCCGCGGGGCCTCGTACAACGGCGACGGCCGCCCCGCGTAGTTCGCCTGCAGATAGTCCAGCGTGTCCAGGAAGTCCTGGTTGACGCGCTCCTTCTCGTAGGCGGTGGTGACCTCTTCGATGACGGCCATCAGCGCCTCCGCGACGTAACGGCCGCCGTACACGCCGAAATGCCCACCGGCGTCGGGTTCATGACGGGTGGGTTCGGCGATCGCTGCGCTCGGAAGCGGAAGGTCCGGACGGGTCCGGGGGGAGATGTCCACCGTCACCAGGGCTCTACGCGGGGATGGCTCATCGGGTTCAACGTTTCGGCGGGGCGGCTCTTCACTGACGTGAGCGGTTAGCGAGCCGGTTTCGGACAGGACGGATGGGTGCCCGCGGTAACCAGGTCGGCGACCGCGGCGCGCGGGTCACCGCTTTTCACCAGGCCCTCGCCCACCAGGACGGCGTCGGCGCCCGCGCCGGCATACGCCAGCAGGTCGCCGGTGCCGCGCACGCCGGACTCGGCGATCCGGATCACGTTGCTGGGCAAGCCGGGAGCGATGCGGGCGAAGCAATCCCGGTCCACCTCCAGCGTCGCCAGATCGCGGGCGTTGACGCCGATCACCTTGGCGCCGGCCCGCAGCGCCCGGTCGGCTTCTTCCTCGGTGTGCACCTCGACGAGCGCGGTCATGCCCAGCGATTCGGTGCGGTCCAGCATCGACACCAGCGCCGACTGCTCCAGCGCGGCCACGATGAGCAGCAGCATGTCGGCGCCGTGCGCACGCGCCTCGTGGATCTGATACGGCTGCACCACAAAGTCTTTGCGCAGCACCGGGATGGAGACCGCGGCCCGGACCGCGTCCAGGTCGTCGAGCGAGCCGTGAAAACGCCGCTCCTCGGTCAACACGCTGATGATGCGGGCGCCGCCGTCTTCGTAGGCGCGGGCCAGTTTGGCCGGATCGGCGATGGTCGCCAGGGAACCCGCCGACGGGCTGGCGCGCTTGACTTCGGCGATGACGCCGATTCCGGGCTCGCGCAACGCGGCCATCACGTCGAGTGGCGGTGGCGCGGCGGCCGCGGCGGCTTTGATCTCCGACAGGCTGATCAGGGCTTCGCGCGCGGCAACGTCGGCCCGGACTCCTTCGAGGATGGAGTCAAGCACGGTAGCCGGACTCATGCCTGTCGTTTCCCTTCGCCCTGTCGCCCGCCGTCATCCCACGGCCACTTCGTTGTTCCCCAGCCGATTGCGACGACGTCAATGAAGGGTAGCGGCCCGCGGCTCGCGTCCCGTCACCGACCCTCGGTGTCGGACCCGCTGGGTCGATCGGTCGGGTCGCGCCCCTCGTCAAGGGCGTCCCAGATCATCCGCTCCGACATTTCCGGCGTCTCCGGCTGCTCCAGCATCGCTCCGTCGGCCGCGTTACGTCGCGTAATCGAGCGGCGCGTCGCCGGTGTCGCGTACTTCAGTGCGCTCGACCGGGCGGACTTCGGGTCCGACGCGGAACGCATCAGCAGCACGGCGGCGATCAGCGTGAGCGCGGCGGCGGCCACCGTGATCCCGGCGCCCAGGTACCGCCGCTCGCTGCCGACCAGCGAGATCACCGACAGGTGCGCCAGCTCGGTGCCGCGCACCGCGACGTCGGGCAGCACCCATAGGCTGACGCCCAGGTAGCCGACCGCCAGGCTGGCCACCGCCAGCAGGCCGGCCAGCGCGCGCAGCAGCCACCCGCGCACCGCGATCGCGGCGACCGCGGCGGCCAGCAGCAGCAACGCCAGCGGCAGCAACGCCGTCGACCACGTCCCGCCGGACAGGGTCACCGCCTTGGGCGGCCCCAGCCCGTCGAACGAGCGGATCACCACCCACGGCAGGCGCGCGGCCACCCACAACCCCACGGCCGCGATCACCAGCAGCAGCTGGGCGATCCGGATCAACCAGCGGCCGTCCAGCCTCCGCGCGCGGGCCTCGGTCATCGCCGCGCGCCCGGTTCGGTCAGCGTCTCGGCGGCCGCGATCGCGCCGAGCACCGCGCGCGCCTTGTTGGTGGCCTCCGTGTATTCGTAGGGGCCGTTGGAGTCCGCCACCACCCCGCCACCCGATTGCACGTAGGCGGTGCCGCCACGCATCAGCGCCGTGCGGATGGCGATGGCGAAGTCGGCGTTGCCGGCGAAGTCCAGGTAGCCGACCACGCCGCCGTAGAGGCCGCGGCGCGTCTTCTCCACCTCTTCGATCAGCTCCATCGCCCGCACCTTCGGCGCACCCGATAGGGTGCCGGCCGGGAAGCAGGCCGTCACCGCGTCCAGGGCGGTCCTGCCCGCGTCGAGCACGCCGGTCACCGTCGAGACCAGATGCATGACGTGGCTGTAGCGCTCGATGTGGCTGTAGTCGTCGACCCGGACGGTGCCCGGCGCGCACACCCGGCCCAGATCGTTGCGGCCCAGATCGACCAGCATCAGATGCTCGGCGCGTTCCTTCTCGTCGGCCAGCAGCTCCTTTTCCAGCAGCTGGTCCTCTTCGTCGGTCTGCCCGCGCCACCGGGTCCCGGCGATCGGGTGGGTGGTCGCGACGCCGTCGGCCACCGTGACCAGAGCCTCCGGGCTGGACCCGACGATTGAAAAGTCCGTTCCCCCAGCATCATTCGGTACATGCAGCAGATACATGTAGGGGCTGGGGTTGGTGACCCGCAACATCCGGTACACGTCGATCGGGTCGACGTCGGTGTCCATTTCGAACCGCTGCGAGGGCACCACCTGAAACGCCTCACCGGCGGCGATCTGCTCGACGAGGTAGTCGACGATCTTGCCGTACTCCTCGACGCTGCGCTGCGCGCGGTAGCGCGGCTCGGGCCGCTCGAAGGTGGCTACGGTGGAGGCCAGCGGCTGGCCCAGCGCCGCGGTCATCACGTCCAGCCGGGCGACGGCGTCGTCGTAGGCCTCGTCGACCCGTTCGTCGGTCCCGTTCCAGTTCACCGCGTTGGCGATCAGCGTGATGGTGCCCTCGTGGTGGTCGACGGCCGCCAGATCGGTGGCCAGCAGCAGCAGCATGTCCGGCAGGCCCAGGTCGTCGACGGCCAGCTCGGGCAGCCGCTCCAGGCGCCGCACCAGGTCGTAGGCGAAGAAGCCGACCATGCCGCCCGACAACGGCGGCAGCCCGCTCAGCGGCCCGGTGGCCAGCAGGTCCAGGGTGGCGCGCAGTGCCTGCAGCGGATCGCCGCCGGTCGGTGCGTCCTGCGGCACCACCCCCAGCCAGCCGGCTTCCCCGTCGCGCACGGTCAGCGCCGACGGCGACCCGGCGCCGATGAACGACCACCGCGACCAGGACCGGCCGTGCTCGGCCGACTCCAGCAGGAAGGTGCCCGGGCGGTTGGCGGCGAGTTTGCGGTAGGCCGACAGCGGCGTCTCGCTGTCGGCCAGCACCTTGCGGGTCACCGGGACCACGCGGTGCTCGGCCGCCAGCTGGCGGAAATCCTCTCGTGAGGTCGTCGCGGCGAGGTGGGCGTGCACCGACCCATCCTCCCAGACGCGGCCCGGTGGCTCGGCCCGCCCGCGCCCGCTGGCTCGGCCCGCCCGCGGCCCGGTGGCCCGGCCCGTCCGCGGATGTAACGCCACGGCGAATTCGCGGCCCATTTTCCGCCGTGGCGTTACGACCGGCGGCGGCGCGCGTAGCGTGTCGCCCATGAAACCTGGTGACACCGTCGCGGACTTCGAACTGCCCGACCAGACGGGAACGCCGCGCAAGCTCAGCGACCTGCTCGCCGCGGGGCCCGTCGTCCTGTTCTTCTACCCGGCGGCGATGACGCCCGGGTGCACCAAGGAGGCGTGTCACTTCCGCGACCTGGCCGCCGAGTTCGCCGCCGTCGGCGCCAACCGGGTGGGCATCAGCGCCGACCCGGTGGACAAGCAGGCCAAGTTCGCCGAGCTGCAGAAGTTCGACTATCCGCTGCTGTCGGATACCGATGGCGCGGTGGCCGCCCAGTTCGGCGTCAAGCGTGGACTGCTGAGCAAGCTGCTGCCGGTCAAGCGCACCACGTTCGTCATCGACACCGACCGCACCGTGCTCGACGTGATCTCCAGCGAGTTCAACATGGACACCCACGCCGACAAGGCGCTGGCCACGCTGCGCGCCCGGGCCTGACCGTCACGGGCTGACCGCCAGGAAGACGTAGGCGGCCAGCAGCACCAGATGCACCTCGCCCTGCAGCCGGGTGGCCCGCCCGGGCACGACGGTCAGCACGCTGATCACCACGGTCAGGGCCAGCAATACCAGCTGGATGGCGCCCAGCCCGAGCACCAGCGGACCCTTCAGCCAGATCGAGGCCAGCGCGATCGCCGGGATGGTGAGCCCGATGCTGGCCATCGCCGAGCCGTAGGCCAGGTTCAGGCTGATCTGGATGCGGCCCTGGCGGGCGGCCCGCACGGCCGCCAGGGTCTCGGGCAGCAGCACCAGCGCCGCGATGATCACACCCACGAACGTCTGCGGGAAGCCCACCGCGGTGACCGCCCGCTCGACGGCCGGTGACTCCTCCTCGGCCAGCCCCACCACCGCCACCAGCGCACACAGCAGCAGCACCAGGCTGACCAGCGCCTCGCGGGTGCTGGGCGGATCCGCGTGGCTCTCGTCCTCGAACAGGCTCTTCTGCCCCTTCTGCGCGATCGGCAGGAAGAAGTCGCGGTGCCGCACCGTCTGCGTGAACACGAACAGCAGGTAGACCAGCAGCGAGGCGACCGCGGCGAAGGTGAGCTGGCCGGGCGAGAACTCCTTGCCCACCTGGGTGGTGGTGAACGCCGGCAGCACCAGGCTGAGCGTCGCCAGGGTGGTCAGCGTGGCCAGCGCGGCGCCGCTGCCCTCGGCGTTGAACAACGTGACGCCGTAGCGGCGCGACCCGAGCAGCAGCGACAGCCCGGCGATGCCGTTGGTGGTGATCATCAGCGCGGCGAACGCCGTGTCCCGGGCCAGGGTCGCCGTCTCGTTGCCGCCGGACGCCATCAGCTCGACGATCAGCGCCACTTCGATGATGGTCACCGCGGCCGCGAGCACCAGCGACCCGAACGGCTCGCCGATCCGGTGCGCGACCACCTCGGCGTGATGCACCGCGGCCACCACCGCGCCGATCAGGAACAGCGCGGCCAGCGCGACCAGCACCGGCCCCAGTCGCTCGCCCCAGATCAATGCCAGCACGACGACGGCGAGCACCGGCACCACCACGGTCCAGGACAACACGTTCCGGGACAACCATTTCGACATTGCGTGCCATTCTCGTCCAAGTGATGCGCCGACGCCCCCGGAAGTGACTCCCGACACGCTGGTCAGGCGCCGGGCTCGACCTGCCGCCGGCCTGACCCCGCCCTAGTCCTGCGGGTGCAGCAGCACGTCGGCGTCGAAGCAGCTGTGGTCGCCGGTGTGGCAGGCGCCGCCGACCTGATCGACGGTCAACAACACGGTGTCGCCGTCGCAGTCCAACCGCACCGAGTGGACGTACTGGGTGTGCCCCGACGTCTCCCCCTTGACCCACTGCTGGCCGCGTGAGCGCGAATAATAGGTTGCCTCACGGGTTTCCAGCGTGCGGGCCAATGCCGCGTCGTCCATCCAGGCGACCATCAGCACGTCCCTGCTGCCGCGCTCCTGCACCACCGCCGTGACCAGGCCGTCGGCGTTGCGCTTCAGCCGAGCGGCGATCTGCGGGTCGAGCATCATCGCACCATCCTCACCGGTATGCCCGCCTCGGCCATGGCGGCCTTGACCTGTCCGATGGTCAGCTCCCGGAAGTGGAAAACGCTGGCCGCCAACACCGCGTCAGCCCCGGCCTCGATCGCGGGCGCGAAGTGTTCGGCCGCCCCGGCGCCGCCGCTGGCGATCACCGGCACGGTGACCGCGGACCGCACCGCCTGCAGCATCTCCAGGTCGAACCCGGCCTTGGTGCCGTCGGCGTCCATCGAGTTCAGCAGGATCTCCCCCACGCCCAAATCGGCTCCGCGGGAAGCCCATTCGACGGCATCGATGCCGGTGCCGCGCCGTCCGCCGTGGGTGGTGACCTCCCAGCCCGACGGGGTGGGCACCGCGCCCGGCGGCACCGTGCGGGCGTCCACGGACAGCACGATGCACTGGGAGCCGAACTGCCGCGCCATCTCCTCGAGCAGCTCGGGGCGCGCGATCGCGGCGGTGTTGACCGAGACCTTGTCGGCTCCGGCCCGCAGCAGCACGTCGACGTCGGCCACCGTGCGCACCCCGCCGCCGACGGTGAGCGGAATGAAGACCTGTTCGGCGGTGCGGCGCACCACGTCCAGCATGGTGGCGCGGCCCGACGACGACGCGGTCACGTCGAGGAAGGTGAGCTCGTCGGCGCCCTCGGCGTCGTAGACGGCGGCAAGTTCGACGGGATCGCCTGCGTCCCTGAGGTTTTCGAAGTTGACGCCCTTGACCACCCGCCCGTCGTCGACGTCCAGGCAGGGGATCACGCGTACCGCCAGGCCGCTGGAGTTCGGGCTCATCTCAGTAGTCCTCCGGTCGCCCGATATTGCCCAGGATGTCCAGGATCTCGGCGTGCGCGCCGGGTCCGGCGGCCAGCGCCGAATCCGAGGCCGGGGTCCACGGCCGCCCGGCCAGGTCGGTCACCACGCCGCCGGCGGCCCGCACCAGCGCCACCCCGGCGGCGTGGTCCCACACGTGTCCGCCGAAACTGACCGCCGCGCCCAATATCCCGTCGGCGACATAGGCCAGATCCAGGCCGGTGGAGCCGTGCATGCGCAACCGGGACGAGACCCGGCTGAGGTTTTCCAGCACCGCCATCCGGTAGCGCCCCGGGAACCGGCCGCGGGCGTCCGCGCTGAACGATCCGGCCCCGACCAGGGCGTCGGCCAGGTCGATGGAAGTCAGTGGCGGACGCGGGATTTCGTTCTTGCGCAGCGGGCCGCCGGTCACCGCGGTGTAGCGCTGGTCGAGGAACGGCAACCAGGTCAGCCCGGCCACCGGGTCGCCGTGGTGCAGCAGGGCCAGCAGGATCCCGGCCATCGGGGACCCGGCCGCGTAGTTGAACGTGCCGTCCACCGGGTCGAGCACCCACACCCATTCCGAGTCGACGGCCGAACCGCCGAACTCCTCGCCGTGCACCCCGATCCCGGTGGCGTCCACCAGCGCGGCGACCACCTGCCGCTCGATGGCGAGGTCGACGTCCGTGGCAAAGTCGTTGCCCTTCTTGCGGACCGCGGAGTCGGCGCGGTGACCGGCGAGGAAGGGCTTCGAGGCGTCGTCGAGGATCGCCGACGCCCGCGCCACCAACGCGTCCAGGTCCATGCGGCGTTACTCCGCGACCGCGGCCAGCGCCTGGGGCAGGGTGAATCGCCCGGCGTAGAGGGCCTTGCCGACGATGGCGCCCTCGACCCCGCGGCCGGTGAGCGTGGCTATGGCACGCAGGTCGTCCAGGCTGGACACCCCGCCGGAGGCGATCACCGGTGCGTCGGTGCGGTCGGCCACCGCGCCCAGCAGGTCCAGGTTCGGGCCGCCCAGCGTGCCGTCCTTGGTGACGTCGGTAACCACGTACCGCGAACAGCCTTGCCGCTCAAGGCGTTCCAGCACCTCCCACAGGTCGCCACCGTCGGTTTCCCAGCCGCGGCCGCGCAGCCGGTGCTGCCCGTCGATGGTCTGGACGTCCAGCCCGACGGCGACCTTGTCGCCGTGCTCGCCGATCGCCCGGGCGCACCACTGCGGGTTCTCCAGCGCCGCGGTGCCCAGGTTCACCCGGGCGCAGCCGGTGGCCAGCGCCGCGGCCAGCGAATCGTCGTCGCGAATCCCGCCGGACAGCTCCACCTGCACGTCCAGCTTGCCGACCACCTCGGCGAGCAGCTCGCGGTTGGACCCGCGTCCGAACGCCGCGTCCAGGTCCACCAGATGGATCCATTCCGCGCCGTCGCGCTGCCAGCCGAGCGCGGCGTCCAGCGCCGAGCCGTATTCGGTTTCACTGCCCGCCTTGCCCTGCACCAAACGCACGGCGCGGCCGTCGACCACGTCGACCGCGGGCAACAAGATCAACACATTCCCTCCTGAGCTGCTTTTCACAGGCGCTCAATCCAATTGCGCAGCACGGCCGCGCCGGCATCCCCGCTCTTCTCCGGGTGAAACTGCGTGGCCGACAGCGGGCCGTCCTCGACCGCGGCCAGAAACGGCCCCTCGTGGCGCGACCAGGTCAGCACCGCCTCGGGCGAACCCTCCCACTGTTGGGCGGCGTAGGAGTGCACGAAGTAAAACCGGGTGTCGGCGTCCAGGCCGCGGAACAGCACGCTGCCCGGCCCGGATTCGACCACGTTCCAGCCCATGTGCGGGATCACCGGCGCCTGCAGGCGTGTCACCGATCCCGGCCACTGCCCGCATCCGGAGGTCTCCACCGAGAATTCGACGCCGCGGGCGAACAGGATCTGCATCCCGACGCATACGCCCAGCACCGGACGCCCCGCCGCGACCCGCTCGGCGATGATGCGGTCCCCGCCGATCTTGCGCAGCCCGGTCATGCATGCCTCGTAGGCGCCGACGCCGGGCACCACCAGTCCGTCGGCGGCCGCGGCGGCGTCGGCGTCGGCGGTCACCTGCACCGAGGCGCCGACCCGCTCCAGCGCGCGCTGCGCCGACCGCAGGTTGCCCGAGCCGTAGTCGAGGACAACAACCGATTTACTTGTCACAGAACACCTTTGGTGGACGGCACGTCCGACACCCGCGGGTCGGGCTCGACGGCCTGACGCAGCGCACGGGCCACCGCCTTGTACTGCGCTTCGGTGATGTGGTGCGGGTCGCGCCCGTAGAGCACCCGCACGTGCAGCGCGATGCGGGCGTTCATCGCCAGCGACTCGAACACGTGCCGGTTGATGACGGTGTGGTAGGGCACCGAGCTGCCGGCGATCGTGCTGTGCTGCAGGTGATCCGGCTCGCCGCTGTGCACGCAGTAGGGCCGGCCGGACACGTCGACGGCGGCGTGGGCCAGCGTCTCGTCCATCGGGATGAAGGCGTCACCGAAGCGGCGGATGCCCCGCTTGTCGCCGAGCGCCTGGCCCAGCGCGGCGCCCAGCGCGATGGCGGTGTCCTCGATGGTGTGGTGTGCCTCGATCTCGACGTCGCCCGTGGTGCGCACGGTCAGATCGAAGCTGGCGTGGCTGCCCAGTGCGGTGAGCATGTGGTCGTAGAACGGCACACCGGTCTCCACGTCGACCCGGCCGGTGCCGTCCAGGTCGAGTTCGATGACGATGTCGGATTCCTTGGTGCGGCGCTCGATTCGCGCGCGACGGGCAGCTTGCACGGCGGTCATGGGGCTCCTAACACATGGTCGCGACCCGCTGCGCGCGGCTCGGCCGCGCTTGCGATCGCTCCTACGTTGACGGGGGCCAGCTCGGTGGCGGCGAGTTGGGCGCTGGCCCGCAGGAAGGCGTCGTTCTCCTCGGCCAGGCCGGTGGTGGCCCGCAGGAAGCCGGGGATGCCGACGTCGCGGATCAGCACGTCGGCATCCAGGTAGCGCTGCCAGCTGGCCGGCGCATCGGTGAACTCGCCGAACAGCACGAAGTTGGCGTCGCTGGGAATGACTCGAAAACCCATGCCGGTCAAGGCCGTTGACACGCGTTCGCGTTCGGCGATCAGCGCGGCGACGCTGCCCAGCGTGTCGTCGGCGTGCCGCAGCGCGGCCCGCGCGGCGGCCTGGGTCACCGACGACAGGTGGTAGGGCAACCGCACCAGCAGCATCGCCTCGATCACCGCCGGTGTGGCGATCAGGTAGCCGAGCCGGCCGCCGGCGAAGGCGAACGCCTTGCTCATGGTGCGGGTGACGACGAGCTTGGTCGGATACTCGCCCACCAGCTGCACCGCGCTGGGCTGTGACGAGAACTCGCCGTACGCCTCGTCCACGATCACGATGCCCGGCGCCGCGTCGAGCAGCCGGCGCAGGCCGGACAGCGAAACGCTTTGCCCGGACGGGTTGTTCGGGCTGGCGACGAACACCACGTCGGGCGTGCGCTCGGTCACGGCGGCCACCGCGGCATCGACGTCCAGGCTGAAGTCGTCGGCGCGGGCGGCCTGCAGCCATTCGGTGCGGGTGCCGTCGGAGATGATGGGGTGCATCGAGTAGGACGGAACGAACCCGATGGCGCTGCGTCCGGGGCCGCCGAACGCCTGCAGCAGCTGCTGCAGGATCTCGTTGGAACCGTTTGCCGCCCAGAGGTTTTCGACTCCCAGTTGGACGCCGGTCTGGGCGGTGAGGTAGCGGGCCAGGTCGCTGCGCAGCTGCACCGCGTCCCGGTCGGGGTAGCGGTGCAGGTCCGCGGCGGCCCGCGCCACCGAGCGCACCACGTCGTCCACCAGCGCCCGGCTGGGCGGGTGCGGGTTCTCGTTGGTGTTCAGCCGCACCGGGACCGCCAATTGCGGTGCGCCGTAAGGCGATTTGCCGCGCAGGTCATCGCGCAGCGGCAGGTCGTCCAGCGTGGGTTGGGGGGTGGCCCGCTGGCCGGTCACCGCTCGAACCTCCGCCGTATCGCCTCGCCGTGCGCCGGCAGGTCTTCGGCCTGCGCCAGGGTGATCACGTGCCCGGACACGTCTTTCAGCGCCGCCTCGGTGTAGTCGACGACGTGGATGCCGCGCAAGAAGGTCTGCACCGACAGGCCGCTGGAATGGCGGGCGCTGCCCGCGGTGGGCAGGACGTGATTGGAGCCGGCGCAGTAGTCGCCCAGGCTGACCGGCGAGTATGGGCCGACGAAAACGGCTCCGGCCGCGCGGATCCGGCCGGCCACGGCCGCCGCGTCGGCGGTCTGGATCTCCAGGTGCTCGGCGGCGTAGGCGTTGACGACCGTGATCCCGGCGTCCAGGTCGTCGACCAGGATGATCGCCGACTGGCGTCCGCCCAGCGCGGCGGTCACCCGCTCGCGGTGCACGGTGGTCGGCAGCTGGGCGGCCAGTTCCGCGTCGGTGGCCGCGGCCAGCTCCTCGCTGGGGGTGACCAGCACGCTGCCGGCCATCTCGTCGTGCTCGGCCTGGCTGATCAGGTCGGCGGCCACGTGCGCGGGGTCGGCGGTGTGGTCGGCCAGGATCGCGATCTCGGTCGGCCCGGCCTCGGCGTCGATGCCGACCCGCGACCGGCACAGCCGCTTGGCGGCGGTGACGTAGATGTTGCCCGGCCCGGTGATCATGTCGACCGGCACCAGCTCGGCGTCTGCCCCCGGCGACGATGCGGATCGTGCGCGATCCGAGGAGAAGCCGGGCCATTCGGCCCCGGTATCGGTCCCGCCGTAGGCCAGCAGCGCCACCGCCTGCGCGCCGCCGACCGCCCACACCTCGTCGACGCCCAGCAGCCGGGCCGCGGCCAGGATGGTCGGATGCGGCAGCCCGTCGAACTGAGCCTGCGGCGGGCTGGCCACCACCAGCGACGCGACGCCGGCGGCCTGGGCGGGCACCACGTTCATCACCACGCTGGACGGGTAGACGGCGTTGCCGCCGGGCACGTACAGGCCCACCCGCTCGACCGGCACCCAGCGCTCGGTCACCGTCGCGCCCGGTCCCAGCGTGGTGGTGACGTCGGTGCGGCGCTGGTCGGCGTGCACGGCGCGGGCGCGGTCGATCATCACCCGCAGGGCGTCGGCGACTGCCGCGTCCAGGTCGGCCAGGGCCTTGTCCAGCGCCGCCTCCGGCACCCGGACCGCCGCCGGGCGGACACCGTCGAAGGAGGCCCCGAACTCCAGCGCGGCGTCGGCGCCGCGCTCGGCCACCGCCTGCACGATGGGTCGCACCTTGGGCAGCACTGTCTCCACGTCGGCGCCGCCGCGCGGCAGCGCCGACCGCAATCGGGCAGCGGTCAGCTCGGCGCCCCGCAGGTCGATGCGGGCCATCGGTGACGCTGGGGTGGGACTCACGGTGTCCATTGTCCCAGAGGAACTCAAGTCGATATCCGGCCGGTACAGCGCCTGGATCGCGGCCGGTACAGTGCCCGTATCGAGGCCGGGATCGAGGCCCTACCCGCGCCGACAGCACGAGCCGACCCCACGGAGCCGCCATGTCCGCCAAGGATCATCCCAACAACGCCCCGGGCGTCCCGATGGTCTTTCCAGTCTGGTTTGAGAACCTTCAGGTCAAGTACCTGAATTCGGCGATCAAGCCGCTCGCGCGTTTTCTTCCCGGGACCGCGACCATCAAGCATCGTGGCCGCACGTCCGGCAAGCAGTACGAGACCGTCATCACGCCCTATCGCAAGGGCAACACCCTGGCGATCGCGCTGGGCCACGGCAAGACGAACTGGGTCAAGAACGTGCTGGCCGCCGGCGAGGCGGACGTGGTGTTCGGCCGCGACCGCTCGGTGCACCTGATCAACCCGCGGATCCTGCCGGCCGGTTCCGACGGCGCAGGCCTGCCGTTCATGGCCCGCGTCCAGCTGCGCTGGATGGGGGTTTTCGTCGCCGACATCGCCTGAGCCGATCGGCGTCGAGTGTGCGCTGGCGGCGCCGACACGCCGAGAAGTCGCTACCTGGTGCTACACCGAACGCCCAGGATGCCCACTCGGGCGCCCAAGGCGCCCAGGATGCCCAACCCGCTACATGTCCAGGCCGATGTCGAGCACCCGCACCGAATGGGTCAGCGCGCCGACGGCCAGGTAATCCACCCCGGTCGCGGCGTAGTCGGCGGCGTTCTCCAGGCTGAGGCCGCCGGAGGACTCGAGCAGGACCGCGGGGGCGCGCGCGTCGCGCCGCTGCACGGCCATCTGCGTCTGCCACACCGGGAAGTTGTCCAGCAGCACCAGTTCGGGCTTTTCCGGCAGCACCTCGTCGAGCTGCTCGAGCGAGTCGACCTCCACCTCGCAGGGCAGCTCCGGCGCCGCGTCCCGCACCGCCCGCAGCGCGTCGACCACCGACCCGGCGGCCACCACGTGGTTGTCCTTGATCAGCGCGGCGTCGCCGAGACCGAGCCGGTGGTTGACGCCGCCGCCGACCCGGACCGCGTATTTCTGCAACGCCCGCAGGCCGGGCAGGGTCTTGCGGGTGTCGCGCACCTGGGCCTTGGTGCCTTGCACGGCGGCCACCCAGTGCGCCGTCGTGGTGGCGATCCCGGACAGGTGGCAGATCAGGTTCAGCATGGTGCGCTCCGCGGTCAGCAGACCGCGGGTTTCGGCCCGCACGGTCAGCAGCGACTGGCCCGGCTGCAGGCGGGCACCGTCCTCGACGCGGTCGAGCACCTGGTAGCCGCGGGCGCCGAGCACCTCGTCCAGCACCAGCAGCGCGATGTCCACCCCGGCGATCACGCCGGGCTGCCGGGGCACCATCGACGCGGTGGCCACCGCCTCGGCGGGCACCGTCGCCAACGTGGTGACGTCGGGCCCGTAGCGCAGGTCCTCGACCAGGCCGCGCCGGATGATCTCGCGCGCCGCGGTGAGCTCGCAGTCCGAGATCATCGTCACACCACCGCCGCCAGCGAGTGCACCAGCACCGAGTTCTGGTCGTCGGCCAGTCGCAGCAGGTTGCTGCGCGCCTGCTCGGGCGCGGCCTGCGGATGCTCCTCGCGGTGGTGGCAGCCGCGGCTCTCGGTGCGGGCCAGGGCCGCGGCCGCGACCGCGCGGGCGGCGACGGCCAACGCCACGTCCTCGAAGTCGCGGCGGCCGCCGATGCTGCGGGCCGGCGCCTGCGACAGGGCGGCCGACAACCGGGTCAGCCCGGCCGCGTCGCGCACCACCGACGCGTCGCGGTTCATCGCGGCCTGCAGCTCCGCGCGCGGCGGCGCGGTGTGCGCGACGGGCTCGGGCGCCAGCGCGCGGGGGCGGCCGGCCTCCGCCGCATGCGCGGCCGCCGCCCTGCCGGCCCGGCCCCCGACCACCAGGCCTTCCAGCAGGCTGTTGGACGCCAGCCGGTTGGCGCCGTGCAGCCCGGTGCGGGCCACCTCGCCGGCGGCGAACAGGCCGGGCAGCTCGGTCCGGCCGTACACGTCGGTGACGACGCCGCCGCAGCTGTAGTGCGCCCCGGGCACCACGGGGATGGGTTGGCGCACCGGGTCGATGCCGGCGGCCCGGCAGGCCGCCGTCACGGTCGGGAACCGGTCGGCGAAGTCGAAGATGTGCCGCGCGTCCAGGTAGACGCAGGCGTCGCCGGTGGCTTTCAGCCGCGCGTCGATGGCGGCGGCGACCACGTCGCGCGGCGCCAGGTCGCCCATCGGGTGCACCCCGGCGGTCACCGAATCACCTTGGGAATCAATCAGTTTCGCTCCCTCGCCGCGGATGGCCTCGGTGACCAGCGGGCGCCGACCGCCACCGGCGCCGGGGGCGAAGAGCATGGTGGGATGGAACTGGATGAACTCCAGGTCGCTGACCGCGACGCCGGCCCACAGGCCCAGCGCGATGCCGTCGCCGGTGGAGCCCTCCGGGTTGGTGGTCGCGCCGTAGAGGTGTCCGAGACCGCCGGAGGCCAGGATCACCGACGGCGCGCTGATGATCCCGCAGCCGTGCGGGTTGCCGACCAGCACGCCGGTGACGGCTTCGTCGCCCATGGAGCCGTCGTGCAGCACCCGCAGCGCCACGTGCCCGGTGCGGATGTCCAGCATCCGTGCGGCGTGGTCGAGCGCGCGCTGCACCTCGGCGCCGGTGGCGTCGCCGCCGGCGTGCACGATGCGGCGCCGGGAGTGCCCGCCCTCGCGGGTCAGCGCCCACTGGCCGGGGGCCGATTCGTCGAATCGCGCTCCGTCACCGACCAATTCGGAGACCGCCGCGTACCCGTCGGCCACGATGGAGTAGACCGCCTGCGGGTCGCACAGGCCCGCGCCCGCGACGACGGTGTCGGCGACATGGGCCTCGACCGAATCGTCGTTGTGCGGCAACACCACCGCGATGCCGCCCTGCGCGTAGTGGGTGGCGGTGGCCCCGCGCGCCTGGTCGGCCTTGCTCAGCACGACGACGCTGCGGCCGACGCGGTGGGCGGCCAGCGCGGCGGCCAATCCGGCGACGCCGGTGCCGATCACGACGACGTCGGCGCTGTGTGTCCACTGGGGACGGGTGATCATTCGCCACCGCCCGGCTGGCCGATCTCGATCATGCGCTGCACGCTGCGCCGGCCGGCAGCCGCGATGCCGGGGTCGACGTGCACCTCGTCGGCGCCCTCGACCAGGCAGCGCAGCAGAGCCGCCGGGGTGATCATCTTCATGTACCGGCAGGAGGCGCGGTCGTTGACGGCCTGGAAATCGACTTGCGGTGCGGCCCGGCGCAATTGGTAGAGCATGCCGACCTCGGTGGCCACCAACACCTTGCGCGCGCTGGTGGTGTTCGCGGCGTCCAGCATGCCGCCGGTGGACAGGATTTTGACCCGGTCCGCGGGGAAGGCTCCCTCCCCCGCAAGGTACAAAGCCGAAGTGGCACAACCACATTCGGGATGGACGAACAGCTCGGCATCGGGGTTGGCGCGCGCCCGCTCACCCAGTTCGTCGCCGTTGATGCCGGCGTGCACGTGGCATTCGCCGGCCCACACGTGCAGGTTTTCCCGGCCCGTCATCCGGCGCACGTGCGCGCCCAGGAACTGGTCGGGGCAGAACAGCACCTCGCGGTCGGGGTCGATGGAAGCCACCACGTCGACCGCATTGGACGAGGTGCAGCAGATGTCGGTGAGCGCCTTGACCGCCGCGGTGGTGTTGACGTAGGAGACGACGACCGCGCCGGGGTGTTCGTCCTTCCAGGCGCGCAGGTCCTCGGGCGTGATGGAGTCGGCCAGCGAGCAGCCGGCGCGCTGGTCGGGGATCAGCACCGTCTTGTCGGGGCTGAGGATCTTGGCGGTCTCGGCCATGAAGTGCACCCCGCAGAACACGATGGTGTCCTCGGGTGCCTCGGCGGCGATCCGCGACAGCGCCAGCGAGTCGCCCACGTGGTCGGCCACGTCTTGGATCTCGGGCAGCTGGTAGTTGTGCGCCAGGATGGTGGCGCCGCGCAACTTCGCCAGGCGGCGAACCTCGGCGGCCCACTGCGCATCGCCGTCCACACCGGTGTAACCGGTGGGCGAGTCGGTGATGTCGGCAACCATGTCTTCAGCGAGCGTGTCCATGCGATTGAGCACCGTCATGGCGGCTCCTTTCCGGCCAGGAGGTTTTCGACTTATAATCGAAAACATGGCCCATGGTAGCACCGCGCACGAAGTGCTCGCGGTCGTGTTCCAGGTTCGCGAAGCAAGCGAACCGGTTACGAAGGGGCGCCATCGGGCGAAACCGCAGCTGAACGTGCTGTTATGGCAGCGGGCCAAGGAGCCGCAGCGCGGGGCGTGGTCGCTGCCGGGCGGGCGGCTGCGCAACGACGAGGACATGACCACCTCGGCGCGGCGCCAGCTGGCCGAGAAGGTCGACCTCAAGGAACTGGCGCACCTGGAACAGCTCGCGGTGTTCTCCGACCCGCACCGGGTGCCGGGCACCCGGATGATCGCGTCCACGTTCCTGGGCCTGGTGCCCTCCCCCGCCAGTCCGGAGCTGCCGCCGGACACCCGCTGGCACCCGGTGAACTGCCTGCCGCCGATGGCCTTCGACCACGGTCAGATGGTGGACAACGCGCGGGCCCGGCTGATCGCCAAGCTCTCCTACACGAACATCGGATTCGCTTTGGCGCCAAGGGAATTCGCCCTGTCCACGCTGCGCGACATCTATGGCGCCGCGCTGGGCTATCAGGTCGACGCGACGAACCTGCAGCGGGTGCTGGCCCGGCGCGGGGTCATCACCGCGACCGGCACCATCGCCCAGTCCGGGCGCAGCGGCGGGCGTCCGGCCGCCCTGTACCGGTTCACCGACGCGGCGCTGCGGGTCACCGACGAATTCGCCGCACTCAGGCCGCCCGGCCTGCCAGGCTAGGCTGGCACAACAGCGTCGTCAGGCGACGCGGTGCTCGACCACACCGGTGGCGCAGGCGACCACGGCCGTAGTGTCGAGAAGTCGCTCACAATGCGGCGATTACGTTTTGGCCACCCGCTGTTCGTACGCGACAATGCCGGATGGCCATGAAGGGAGCCTCAATGGCGGAGCTCGGCAACCTGGCAGGCACGCACGGCGCGGAATGGATCGCCCGGCCGCCGCACGAGGAACTGCAGCGCAAAGTGCGTCCGCTGCTGCCCTCCGACGACCCGTTCTACCAGCCCCCGCTGGGCTTCCAGCATGCCGAACCCGGCACGGTGCTGCGTTCGCGCGACGTCGAGCTGGCGTTCCTCGGCCTGATTCCCCAGCCGATCAAGGCCGTCCAGCTGCTCTACCGGACCATGGACATGAACGGCGAGCCGGAGGCGACCGTCACGACGGTGATCGTCCCGGCCGACGCCGTGCCGGGCCGGCCCTGCCCCCTGCTGTCCTACCAGTGCGCGATCGACGCCGTGTCGTCGCGCTGCTTCCCGTCCTACGCGCTGCGGCGTCGGGCCAAGGCCCTCGGGTCGATCGGCCAGTTCGAACTCTTCCTGATCACCGCCGCGGTCGCCGAGGGCTGGGCGGTCTCGGTGCCCGACCACGAGGGCCTGCGCGGCCTGTGGGGCGCGCCGTACGAACCGGGTTACCGGGTCCTCGACGGCATCCGGGCCGCCCTGGGCTCCGAACGCCTCGGGCTGTCCCCGTCCGCCCCGATCGGGCTGTGGGGCTATTCCGGCGGCGGGCTGGCCAGCGCCTGGGCCGCCGAGACGTGCGCCGAGTACGCGCCCGAACTCAACGTGGTGGGCGCGGTGCTGGGCTCGCCCGTCGGCGACCTGGGCAACACCTTCCGCCGGCTCAACGGCAGCTTCCTATCCGGGCTGCCGGCGCTGGTGGTGGCCGCGCTGGCGCACATCTATCCCGACCTGGACCGGGTGATCAACGAGCACGCCAACGAGGAGGGGCGCGCCCTGCTGGACTCGCTGGAGAAGATGACGACCGTGGAGGCCGTCATCCGGATGGCCGGCAAGAACATGGGCGACTACCTCGACGCGCCGCTGGAGCAGATCCTGTCCACGCCGGAGGTCACCTACGTCTTCGACCACATCAGGCTGGGGGCCGCCGTCCCGACGCCGCCGGTGCTGATCGTGCAGGCCGTGCACGACTACCTGATCGACGTGCACGACATCGACGTGCTGGCCGACGCCTATTCGGCCGGCGGCGCGCAGGTCACCTACCACCGTGACGCCTTCAACGAGCACATGATGCTGCACCCGCTGTCGGCGCCGATGACGCTGCGCTGGTTGACCGATCGCTTCGAGGGCCGCCCGGTGACCGAGCACCTGATCCGGACCACCTGGCCGACGATGTTCAACCCGATGACCTACGTGGGCATGGCCCGGCTGCTCAAGATCGCCGCCAAGGTGGTCACCGGCCGAAAGATTCACCGCCGCCCGCTGTGACGGCCGCTTCCGCGGCGCGCGCATCGGTCGGCGCGGTCGGCGGCAGCGCACCCAGGTCGTCGCGGGCGTCGGCGGCCGCCCGCACGGCGTACACCAGGGCGGCGATCCCGGCCGGCCACATCAGGCTGACCGCGATCTGCAGCGGACCGTCCGAGAAGAACACCGGCGGCGCCTGGATCACGTAGGCGACCGACGGGCTCTTGCCCAGCGACACCGCGTCGAAGTCCAGGGCGCCGTAGCGCAGCCGCACCAGCCCGGCCCCCACCGCGGCGGCGACGAGGGCGGCCGTCACCATCGCGACGGACAGCGCCGCCACCATGGCGGGTCCCCGGTGCCGGCGCGACTGCCAGGCCGCCACCGAGGCCACCACCGCCAACACGGTCAGCAGGCCCAGCAGCAGGGTGGGTGCGACGAAGAAGTGCTCGGACTCGTTGCCCAGGTAGTCGTGCACCCGCTCGCCGGAGCGGGTCAGCGCCACCACCGCGCGGATCGGCGGGGCGATCCACGCCCACAGCGCGCCGAGCGACGCGCCGACGACCGCCGACCCGGCCACCACGACCAGCAGCGCGCGCCGCTCGGCCCGCCCGGGCAGCCCGACGGCGGCGACGTCGCCGGTCGGCGCGGCATCGGGTTGCCCGCTCACCGCCGCGTCTCCAGCTCGGCGGAGTCGACCTGACCATGTCTCGAGCAGCGCGCCCGCCAGCCGTCGGGGCGAACCTGGACCACCATCCGGCGCCCGCACGCCGCGCAGAACCGGGGAGGCTCCAGACCCAACTGGGCCGCCGTCGGCACCACGGTGCCCCCTAGTTCCCCGGTGTAGACGTTGTAGACGCCGGCGCCGACGACTTCGCCCAGGGCGCCCAGATCACCAACCACAAGTTTCCAACCCTAGCCGCGCGGGCGACAAACCGGCGTGCGGGCCGGCTCAGAGGCTGGCATTGAGCCCCTTGAGGGGCATTTGCAGATCGTCCAGCAATTCCAGGTCGGATTCGGCCGGACGCCCCAGCGTGGTCAGGTAGTTGCCGACGATCACGGCGTTGATGCCGCCCAGGATGCCCTTCTTGGCGCCCAGGTCACCGAGGGTGATCTCGCGGCCGCCCGCGAACCGCAGCATGGTGCGCGGCAACGCCAGCCGGAAGGCGGCCACCGACTTCAGCGCCTCGGTCGCCGGCATCACCTCCAGGTCGCCGAACGGGGTGCCCGGGCGCGGGTTGAGGAAGTTCAGCGGCACCTCGTCGGGGCCGAGCTCGGCCAGTTCGGCGGCGAATTCCGCACGCTGCTCGAGGGTTTCGCCCATGCCGAGGATGCCGCCGCAGCAGACCTCCATGCCGGCGTCGCGCACCATCGACAAGGTGTCCCAGCGCTCTTCCCAGGTGTGGGTGGTCACCACGTTGGGGAAGAACGACCGGGCCGTCTCCAGGTTGTGGTTGTAGCGGTGCACGCCCATCTCGGCGAGCTGCTCCACCTGCTCGGCGGTCAGCATGCCCAGCGAGCAGGCGATGTTGATCTCGACCTCGTTGCGGATGGCCTCGATGCCGGCCGCGACCTGGGCCAGCAACCGCTCGTCGGGGCCGCGCACGGCGGCCACGATGCAGAACTCGGTGGCGCCGGACTTGGCGGTCTGCTTGGCCGCCTCGACCAGGCTGGGGATGTCGAGCCGGGCGCTGCGCACCGGGGACGCGAACAGCCCCGACTGCGAGCAGAAGTGGCAGTCCTCGGGGCAGCCGCCGGTCTTCAGGCTGATGATGCCCTCGACCTCGACCTCCGGGCCGCACCAGCGCATCCGCACCTCGTGAGCCAGCGCCAGCAGGTCGTCGAGCCGGTCGTCGGGCAGCCGCAGCACCTGCAGCACCTGGTCGCGGCTCAATCCCTGGCCGCCCTCCAGCACCTGGCGCCGCGCCACCGCCAGGATGTCCTCGTCGTTGCCGGTCTCGGCCGTCGGTCGCGTCGCCGCTTGCGTCACCAGGTACTCCCCTGCCTCTTGCGGGTGCCCGCGCGTGCGGGCACGTCTGCCATCGATGGCAGCCTGAACGAAAAGGTGTTCAAAGTAGGGTAACGGCCGAGCAACTCCAACTACCCCTGGGTATACGACCATGGTGACCGCGCACGCCCAATTCCTGGCGCACCACTATCTGCTGCTGGCGGTGCCGGCGTTCCTGCCTGCGGTGATCGTGGTGGCCGTGGTGCTGTACGTGGCGCTGCGCGACCGGCGGGCCGACCGGACCAGCACGTCGGCCGGAGCGGAGCCGGTCGGCCCCGACACACCGGACGAAAACCGTGATTGACGCGCCGTGGATCTGGGCATTAAACAATCAATCACGAACCTACTTGGCAGTAATGAGCGGTTGACTTAATCGGATCCTCCGGGGTGGCCCGGCGCGGTTGGGAGGCACGACGATGCGGTCGGACGAACTGACGATTGTTGCTGAGGCACCGGCGCGCGGTGCGGGGTTGAACCAGGTGATCGGGCTCTCGCTCGCCGCGGTGGTGATCACGCTGCTGATGCTGTGGGTCGGCCACGCGCACCGCACCCACCGCATCCAATGGCTGACCCGCATCGCCGACAAGATGGGCGAGAAGTTCCACCGGCCCAACTGGGTCGCCCTGCCGGTGCTGATCTTCACCACGTCGATCATCTGCGCGCTGTTCGGCTTCATCTGGGACGTCAGCTGGCACATCGGCAACGGCCGCGACCCCGGCCCGCTGGCCAACCCGGCGCACTACTTCATCATCATCGGCCTGTTCGGAGTGTTTTTGGGCGGCATGGTGTCGGTGGTGCTGCCGTTCGACAAGCCTGGCCCGGCGGCGGTGCGCATCACCCGCAACTGGTACGCACCGGTCGGCGGTGTGCTGATGGCCGGCTGCGGGCTGTACGCGATGATCGGCTTCCCCCTCGACGACATCTGGCACCGCATCTTCGGGCAAGACGTAACACTGTGGGGCCCAACGCATTTGATGATGATCGGCGGCGCCGGCTTTTCGCTGTTCGCGGTGTTGATGCTGGAGCGCGAAGGCGAGGCCGCCGAGGGTGAGGACGTCTACCACAGCGTCTTCATCAGGTTCTTGCGCTACCTGTCCTTCGGCGGCATGTTCATCGGCCTGTCGGTCTTTCAGATCGAATACGACTTCGGCGTCGAGCAATTCCGGCTGGTGCTGCAGCCGATGATGATCGCCGGCGCGGCGGCGCTGGCCGCGGTCGCCGCCCGCATCACGATGGGCCGCGGCGCGGCGCTGATCGCGGCCGTCTTCGCCATCGCGCTGCGCGGCGCCGTCGCGGTGCTGGTCGGGCCGGTGCTGGGCGCCCCGCTCAACTGGTTCCCGTTGTATCTCGGGCCCGCGCTGGCCGTCGAGTTGGTCGCATTGACGCCAATCTTCAAGCGCCCCATCGTCTTCGGCGCGGTGTCCGGCCTGGGGGTGGGCACCCTCGGGCTGTGGTTGGAGTCGCTGTGGATCTCGGCGGTGTACCACTACCCGTGGCCGGTCAGCATGTGGGCCGAGGCGCTGGCCATGGCGGTGCCGGTCGCCGTGCTGATGGGCATGTGCGGCGCCATGTTCGGCATGGTGCTCACCGGGCAGCGGCTGCCGGGCCGGGCCATCGGCATCTCGGTGGTGGTGGCCACGGTGTTGGTGATCGGCGGCGCGGTGGCCAACGGCCTGCACATCCTGGTGCCGCGGCAGAACAACGCCACCATCCTGCTGACCGACCTGCCCAGCCCACCCGGGCAGCGGATGGTCTCCGCCGACATCCAGCTCATGCCGGCCGACATGGTCAGCCCGGATCCGGAGTGGGTGACGGTGCTGTCCTGGCAGGGCCGGATGCAGAACCACCGCGGCCTGCAGATCGACCACCTGGCCAGGGTCGGCCCCGGCCACTACCGGTCGACGCAGCCGCTGCCGGTGTGGGGCACCTGGAAGACGCTGCTGCGAGTGCAGGACGGTTACACCATGACCGCGGTGCCGATCTACGAGCCGGCCGACGACGCGATTCCGGCGGCCGAGGTTCCGGCGCTGTCGGCGATGAACCGCCCGTTCGTCCAGGAGATCACCATCCTGCAGCGGGAACGCGACCAGAACGCGCCGGTGTGGTTGTTCACCGCCGGCTCGATCGTGGTGCTGTGTTTGACCCTGATGGTGATCGCCAGCCTCACCTGGGGCGCCGGCCGGCTCAACAACGCCGTCGGCGAGCCGGAACCCGTCGAGGACAAGCAGCCGATCCCCCGGGCGGCGTAACCGATGACGCTTCGAGGCACCCTCATCGCGGCGTGGGTGGCGGCGCTGACGTGCGGCCTGGTCGGCTGCGGCGGCTCCCCCGATAAGTCCGCGGCCGCGCCGCTGGTCATCGACGTGACCATCGCCCAGGGACAGGTGACGCCGACCAACGCCACCCTGCAGGCCAAGGTGCACCAGCAGATCACCCTGCACGTCACCAGCGATGCCACCGACGAACTGCACGTGCATTCGACGCCGGATCACAAGTTCGCCGTCGCCGCGGCGCCCCACCAGACCTTCCAGTTCGCCGTCGACGTGCCCGGCAACGTCGCCGTGGAGCTGCACCACCTGGACCGCACGATCGCGACCATCCAAATACAGCCATGAGCCCCGCCCCCGCGGCGGTGGTGCTCGCGCACGGGCTGGGCGGGTCCGGCGACCTGCCGGTGCCCTACGCCTATGCGATGGTCGGCGCGGCGTGGGCGCTGACCTTCACCTTCGCCCTGGTGGCCTTCGCCTGGCGGCGGCCGCGGTTCGATCCGCTCAAGCCGGGCCGGGCGCTGCCGGCGGCGCTGACCGCGTTCGTCGACGCCCGGGCCACCCGATACACCGCGGCCGGGCTGGCCCTGGCCGTGGCGGCGTGGGCGGTGGCCGCCGGCGTCTGGGGGCCCGAGTCCGACGCCAACGCGCTGCTCGGCGCCTTCTACGTGCTGCTGTGGGTGGGGCTGGTGGCGGTGTCGCTGGCGATCGGGCCCGTGTGGCGGGTGATCTCGCCGATCCGCACGCTGTATCTGCTGGCGCGCCGGGTCGTCCCGGAGCGGCTCGCCCGGCCGCGGCTGTCCTACCCGAAGCGCTGGGGGTACCGGCCCGCCGCGCTGGGCCTGTTCGCGTTCGTGTGGATGGAGCTGGCCAGCCCGAACCCGGCGGCCCCGTCCTGGGTGACGGGCTGGCTGCTGGTCTACACCGTGCTGATGGCCGCCGGGGCGTGGCTGTGCGGGCAGCGCTGGCTGGCCCGGGCCGACCCGTTCGGGGTGTACAGCATGGCCGTCTCCCGGCTGTCGCCGTTTCGCCGCAATCCGCGGACCGGCCAGATCGTCGTCGGCAACCCGCTCGACCACCTGCCGTCGCTGCCGGTGCGGCCCGGCGTCGTGGTGCTGCTGGCGGTGCTGCTCGGCTCCACCGCGTTCGACAGCTTCTCGTCGTCGCCGACCTGGCGGGGCTTCTCCGATCGGCTGACCCGCGAATTCGCGGCCCCGCCCGCGCTGGCGTCGTCGGTGCTGCGCACCCTCGGCCTGATCGTGTTCATTTGCGTTGTGGCCCTGACCTTTTCACTGGCGGCACGGGCCACCGGCGGGGTCGACGCGCAGCAGCGCCGCGCGTTGCCCGGCCAGATGGCGCATTCGCTGATCCCGATCGTGGTGGGCTACATCTTGGCGCACTACCTGTCCTATCTGGTGGAGCGGGGACAGCAGGCGGTGTTCGCGCTGGCCGACCCGTTCGGCCGGGGCTGGAACCCGCTCGGCCTGGCGCATCTGCAGGTCGCCTACGTGCTGTCCATGCATCCGCCGGTGCTGGCCGCGATCAAGGTGACCTGCGTGGTCACCGGCCACATCGTCGCGGTGATCGCCGCGCACGACAAAGCGCTGCGGCTGCTGCCGGCCGGTCACCAGCTCACCGGGCAGCTGGCGATGATGCTGGTGATGGTCGGCTACACGTTCACCGGTTTGTATCTGCTCTTCGGGGGGTAGGCGTTGCGGCGTGCGCCGCTATCCCCCACCCCACCCGGCCCCCAGCGATTGATGGCGCGGCGCTCGAGGGAGCAGCCCGCACCGGACCCGCAGCAGCCGGCTCGGCAGGCCGGACGCCGCCGGCCGGGGCTGTCGTGGATCAGCATCCAGTCCAAGGTGATGGTGATGCTGTTGGTGTCCAGCCTGGCGTCGCTCGGGGTGATCGGGACGGTCGAGTACGTCGCGGCGCGCAATGCGCTGCAGCCGGCCGCGTCCGAGCGGATGGTGCAGCTTCGCGAGGCACAGAAGCGGGCCATCGAGACGCTGTTCTCGGACCTGTCGGACTCGCTGGTGGTCTACAGCCGCGGATCCACCGCGCTGGAGGCGGTGCAGGCGTTCACCGCCGGCTTCGACCAGTTGGCCAACGCGCCCGTGGATCCCGCGCAGCAACGGGCGCTGGTGGACTTCTACACCGAGCGGCTGATCAAACCGTTCGAGCGTGACACCGGCAAGAAGTTGGCCCTGGACGCGGTGCTGCCCGCCGACAATGCGCAGCGGTACCTGCAGGCGCACTACACCGTGGCGGCGGGCGGACCCTTCGAGGGAACGGGGTCCGCGCCCGACGACGCCGGCGACGGCAGCGCCTGGTCGGCCGCCAACGCCCGCTTCAACGATTACTTCCGCGAGATCGCGACCCGCTTCGAGTACCGCGACGCGTTGCTCCTGGACACCCGCGGCAACGTCGTCTACAGCGTGCGCAAGAGCGCCTCGCTGGGGACCAACATCCTCACCGGCCCCTACCGGCAGTCCAACCTGCGCGGCGCCTACGAGAAGGCGATGGCCGCCAACTCGGTGAACTTCGTGTGGATCACCGACTTTCAGCCCTACCAGCCGCAGCTCGGCCAGCCCACCGCGTGGTTGGTCGCGCCGATCGGCGCGCCGGGCAGGGCGGCGGGCGTGCTGGCGCTACCGCTGCCGATCGCGAAGGTGAACCGAATCATGACCGCCGACAAGCAGTGGAGAGCCGCCGGCATGGGCCGCACCGCCGAAACCTACCTGGCCGGACCGGACAACCTGATGCGGTCGGATTCACGGTTGATCCTCGAAGACCCCGAGCGCTACGCGCGCGACGCGGTCGCCGCCGGCACGCCGCGCAACACCGTCGACACCGCGATCCGCTGGGGCGGCACCACCCTGGTCCAGCCCGTCGCCACCGCGGCCGTGCGCGCCGCGCAACGCGGCGAGACCGGAACCGTCACCGACACCGGCTACCTGGGCCGGCGCGAACTGGCGGCGTATGCCCCGCTGTCCCTGCCGAATTCCGACCTGCACTGGTCGATCCTGGCTACCCGGGAAACCGCCGAGGCCAACGCCCGTGTGGTGTCCCTGACCCAGACCCTGGTATTGACCACTACCGCAATGGTTTTCGTCATCTGCGTGGCCGCCCTGCTGGTCGCCCAGATGTTCGTGCGGCCCATCCGCAGGTTGCAGGCCGGCGCCCGGGAGATCAGCGCGGGCAACTACGACGTCACCATCCCGGTCACCTCGCGCGACGAGATCGGTGAGCTCACCGCCGCTTTCAACGACATGAGCCGCAACCTGCAGATCAAACAGGAGCTGCTGGGCGAGCAATGCAAGGAGAACGACCGGCTGCTGGCCTCGTTGATGCCCGAGCCGGTCGCGCGCCGCTACCGCGAGGGCGAACAGACCATCGCCCAGGAACACCAGGACGTCACCGTGATCTTCGCCGACATCGTCGGGCTGGACGAGATCTCCGCCAAGCTCTCCGGCCGCGAGCTGGTGGGCGTCGTCGACGAGCTGGTCCGCGAGATCGACTCCGCGGCGGAAACCCTTGGCGTGGAACCGATTCGCACGCTACACAACGGATACCTGGCCAGCTGCGGCCTGAACGTTCCCCGCCTGGACAGCGTGCAGCGCACCGTCGAGTTCGCGGTCGAGGTGCAGGGCATCATCGCCCGGTTCAACGGCAGGACCGGCTACCACCTGGGACTGCGGGCCGGGATCAACACCGGCAACGTGGTCAGCGGGCTGGTCGGGCGCTCCAGCCTGGTCTACGACATGTGGGGCGCGGCGGTCAACCTTGCGCACCAAACACGAAGCAGCACAACGCAAACCGGGATCTATGTCACCTCGAAGGTGTATGAGGTGATGCGCGACATCCGCCACTTCACGCCGGCCGGCACGGTCACCGTCGGCGGGGTCGAGCAGCAGATCTGGCAGTTGTCGGAAAGGACCGGGCCGTGAGCACCTTTGACTCGTCGTCGCTGTACTGGGCGGCCGCGGTGGTCTTCGGCCTGCCGCTGCTGCTGATCGTCCTCACCGAATGGCACCAGAGCCTGGTCCGCAAGCACAGCCCGCTGGCCCGGCCCGTCTTCCTGCTGCGCAGCTACCTGATCCCGCTGGGCGCGCTGCTGGTGCTGCTGGTGAATGTGGCCAGGATGCCCGCCCAGTTCACCTCGGTGCGGGTGCTGGCAACGGCGTTCGGCTTCGTGGTGGTGGTGCTGCTGCTGTCCGGGCTCAACGCCACCATCTTCGAGGGCGCACCGGAAGGCTCCTGGCGTCAGCGGGTTCCGGGCATCTTCCTGGACGTGACCCGCTTCGTGCTGATCGGTGTCGGGCTGGCGGTCATCTTCTCCTACGTGTGGGGCGTTCGGGTGGGTGGCCTCTTCACCGCGCTGGGCGTGACATCGGTGGTGATCGGCCTGATGCTGCAGAACTCCGTCGGCCAGATCGTGTCCGGGCTGTTCATGTTGTTCGAGCAGCCGTTCCGTATCGGCGACTGGCTGGACACCCCGGCGGCGCGCGGCCGCATCGTGGAGGCCAACTGGCGGTCGGTGCACATCCAGACCGGGCGCGGGCTGCAGATCACGCCCAACTCGGTGCTGGCCACCACCTCGTTCACCAACCTCAGCCGCCCGCCCGGTGGGCACCAATTGACGCTCACCGCAACGTTTTCCGAGACGGATCCGCCCGACCGGGTGTGCGCGCTGCTGCGCCGGGTCGCCGACGCGCTGCCGCAACGCCGGCCCGACGCGGTCGCGGCGGCGGTGCCCGCCGGAGGGGCCGAGTATCACGTCACGATCGGATTGACCTCGCCCGCCGACGATTCCGCCGCGCAGGCGACGCTGCTGCGCTGGCTCTGGTACGGCGCGCGCCGCGAGGGTCTGCGCCTCGACGGCGCCGAGGACGACATCTCCACCCCCGAGCGCATCGAGCGGGCGCTGCGCATGGTGGTCGCCCCGGCGCTGCGGCTGGGCCCGCCGGATCAGCAGGCGTTGGTGTCGCACGCGCGAATCGTCCGGTACGGGGCCGACGAGATCGTCGAGCACGCCGGCCGCGTCCCGGAGAAGATGACGTTCCTGCTCGCGGGCGGGGTGCGGTTGACCGCCGCCGCCCCGGACGGATCGGTGGTCGCGGTCGGCGGCCTGGACGAGGGCTCGTTTCTGGGAGTGACCGCGCTGACCCGCCAGCCCAACCTGGCCGACGCGCAGGCCGTCGCGGAGGTGACCGCGCTGGAGATCGACCGCGAACACCTCGTCGAGTTGGTGACCGGCAAGCCGTTGCTGCTGCAGGACCTGGGTCGCACCATCGACGAGCGGCGCGCCCTGGTGCACCGGGCCGTGACCGCCGAGCCGATGCCGTCCCGGGAGCCGGTGTCGTAAGCCATCGCTGTCGTCCCGGGCGACAAGGAACGGGTCAACGCCGATCTGCTCGACTTCCTGCGCCGCTGAATCCCCGCCTAACCGATCGGGTGCTCGACCTTCTTGTTGCCGTCCCAGCGGCGCAAACCCACGAAGCTGCACTCGATCTGGGTGGGCCGGCCGGCGATGCGCAGCGCCCGGCCGAGTTGGGCGCCGCCGACCCGGCGGGCCATGGTGACGTGCCCGGTCCACTGGCCGGGCAGGCTGTTGGGCATCGGTGCGGGCCGCAGGTGCGGGGCGCACAGCCGGTGCACCTGGGCGTGCAGGTCCAGCAGTTCGCCGGTGGGCACCACCAGTCGGGCGAAGACCACGCTGCCCCGGCCGAACAGCACCGGCGCGCCGATCAGGCACGGCAGCGGTAGCCGGGTACACAGCGGGGCCAGCAGAGCGTCCACGTCGGCAGTGATCGCCTCGGCGACCGCCAGCGTCACGTGCGGCCGGCTCGCCGGCGCCTGGCTGGGAATTCCGGCCGCCGCCAACGCTTTCCAGGTCTGCCGGATGGCCGCCTCGGTGTCCGGGTCGAAGACCAGCTCGATCGAGTGGACCATCAGACGGCCAGCGCGGTGACCCAGTCGCGGTCGAATGCGCCGGCGCTCACGGCCTCGAACTCGGCGGCGGCCAGCGCCGCCGCCCCCGCGGGCAGCACGGCGCGCACCGGGGCAAGCGCTTCGAGCGCGGGCCGATTCGACGTCTCGACCGGGCCGGGATGTTCGGGCCAGGCGCCGATCACCAGCCCGGCACACGAAAGGCCCTGCGCGGCAAGCGCTTCCAGGGTCAGCGCGGTGTGGTTGAGGGTGCCCAGCGCCGGCCGGACCACGACCAGCACCGCCGCGCCCAGCGCGACGGCGAGATCGCGTGCGGTGACACCGTTTTCGCCGAGCTCGACCAGCAGTCCCCCGGCGCCCTCGACCAGCGTCAGCCGCCCCGGCCGGTCCAGCTCGCCGATGAACCCCAGCAGCTGCTCGCGGCTGGGCAAGGCCATCCCCGCCGCGGCGGCGGCGGCCACCGGCGCCAGCGGCCGCGGGTAGCGGGCCAGCCCGGCCAGCTCGGTCACCCCGGACAGCCGGGCCACCTCGGCGAGGTCGTCGTCGCCGTCGTCGGTGCCGGTCTGCACCGGTTTGCACACCGCCACGTCGATGCCGGCGCGGCGGGCATGACACGCCAGCGCCGCCGTGGCGACCGTCTTTCCGACCCCGGTGTCGGTGCCGGTGACGACCAGAACCGTCACGGCCTCAGCCGAGCCCGGCGAGCACATCGGTGAGCACCCGGCGCGCGACCTCCAGTTCGGCGTCGTCCAGCGACGCGCGGGCGGTCAGCCGCAGCCGCGACGTCCCGGCGGGCACCGTCGGGGGACGAAAGCAGCCCACCCGCACACCGGCGTCCAGGCAGGCGGTCGCGGCGGCCACCGCCACGTCCGGGTCGCCCAGGATCACCGACACCACCGCCGACTGCGGCGCCTCGCGAACCCGGCAGACCTCGGCCAGCACGCCGGCGTGGCGCAGCACCGCGCCGGCCCGCCAGGGTTCGGCGCGCAGCACGCCCAGCGCGGCGCGCGCGGCGCCCACCGCCGCCGGGGCCAGGCCGGTGTCGAAGATGAACGTGCGCGCCGCGTCGATCAGATGGGCCCGCACCGCCGCCGGCCCCAGCACCGCGCCGCCCTGGCTGCCCAGCGCCTTGGACAGCGTGGTGGTCATGACCACGTCGGGCGCGCCGGCCAGGCCGGCCTCGAACACCAGCCCGCGCCCGCCGCCGCGCACCCCCAGGCCGTGCGCCTCGTCGACGATCAGCAGGGCCCGGTGCCGGCGGCACACCTCGTGCAGCTCGCGCAGCGGCGCCAGGGCGCCGTCGGTGGAGAACACCGACTCGGTGATGACGACGGCGCGTTCCTCGTCGCGGTCCTGCAGCGCCGCCCGCACCGCGTCGACGTCGCGATGCGGCGTCACCACCACCCGCGCCCGCGACAGCCGGCAGGCGTCCACCAGCGAGGCGTGCGAGTACGCGTCGGAGACCACCAGCGCCCCGCGGCCCGACAGGCCCACGACGGCGCCCAGGTTGGCCGCGTAGCCCGACGAGAACAGCAGCCCGCTGGCCGCGCCGACGTAGTCGGCGAGCTCGGACTCGAACTGCTGGTGCAGCTCGGTGTCCCCGGTGACCAGCCGCGATCCGGTCGCCCCGGCGCCCCAAAGGCGCAGCGCGGCGACCCCGCCGTCGATCACGTCGGGGTGCTGGGACAGCCCGAGGTAGTCGTTGGAGGCCAGGTCCAGCTCGGTGGCCACGGGCGGCCGCGGCCGCAGCGAGCGGCGCAGCCCGGCCGCGCGGCGCTGCTGTTCGACCGCGTCCAGCCAGGCCAGCGGGGAAACCTCGATGGGTGCTTTCATCGACCTAGAGCCTACGAGAGCCGAGGCGCGCGGCGACCTGCACCATCGCCGAGGCGATCCGGGCGATCTCGTCGGGCGGGCAGATGTAGGGCGGCATGGCGTAGATCAGGTTGCGGAACGGGCGCAGCCAGACGCCGTGGTCCAGCGCCGCCGGGGTGGCGACGGCCAGGTCGACGGGCCGGTGGCATTCGATGACGCCGATGGCGCCGCGCACCCGGACGTCGGTCACGCCGGGTAGCTCCCGGGCGGGTTCCAGCCCGGCCGCCAGGCCGGCGGAGATCTCGGCGACCCGCGACCGCCAGTCCTGCCCGAGCAGCACCTCGACGCTGGCCACCGACACGGCGCAGGCCAGCGCGTTGGCCATGAAGGTGGGGCCGTGCATCAGCGCCCCGGCCTCTCCGGCGCTGATGGCCTGCGCGATGTCGGTGCTGCACAGGGTGGCGGCCAGGCTGAGGTATCCGCCGGTCAGCGCCTTGCCGACGCACATGATGTCGGGGCTGACCCGGGCGTGGTCGGCGGCGAAGAGCTCGCCGGTGCGGCCGAACCCGGTGGCGATCTCGTCGAAGATCAACAGCACGTCGTGCCGGGTGCAGGCCTCGCGCAGGTCGCGCAGATACCGCGGGTCGTGGAACCGCATGCCGCCGGCACCCTGCACGACGGGCTCGACGATCACCGCGGCCAGCTCGTCGGCGTGCCGGGCCAGCTGCGCCTCGAACGCCGCGCTGTAGGCCGGGTCGTAGTCACGGGGCACCTGCGGGGCGAACACCTGCCGGGCCAGGATGTCGGTCCACAGCGAATGCATGCCGCCCTCGGGGTCGCAGACGCTCATCGGGGTGAAGGTGTCGCCGTGGTAGCCGCCCCGCCAGGTCATCAGCCGGTGCTTGGCCGGCCGGTGGCGGCTGCGCCAGTACTGCAGCGCCATCTTCACCGCCACCTCGACCGACACCGACCCCGAGTCGCTGAAGAACACGGTGTCCAGCCCGGCCGGGGTGATGCTCACCAGCAGCTGGGCCAGCCGCGCCGCGGGTTCGTGGGTGAGCCCGCCGAACATGACGTGGTTCATGGCGGCGAGCTGGTCGGACAGCGCCGCGTCCAGCACCGGGTGGCCGTGGCCGTGGATCGCGGTCCACCAGGAGCTCATGGCGTCGAGCGCCCGGACCTCGGCGCCGTCGCGGATCAGGGTCAGCCAGGCGCCGCGGGCGCCGACTGCCACCACCGGGGCGACGGATTCGGCGCCGATGGTGCTGTAGGGGTGCCACAGGTGCGCGGCGTCGATCGCGCTGATCTGCTCGGGCGTCAGCCCGGCCTTCGCCGCGGGCATAGTGATCGAGGGTAGAGCAGCCGATTCGCGCAAAACCGGGCCGTCGGGAAGCATGGGACAGCATGGCCACGCCGCAGCCGCCCGACGGGTCGGGCCCCGACGCAGGGCCCGCCGGCCCGGGCTGGTCCGGCGACGCCCGCGGCCCGGTGGCCGAGTACGACGAGGAAGCGCCCCGGGTGCTGCGCCTGCGGCTGGCGGCGTGGGACGTCGTCTGCACCGTCGCCCTGCTGGTCCTGCTCGCGCTGCTGGCCACGGCGACGTCCTGGCCGGAGCGGCTGTTCGGGTTTCTGGCCAATGTCTGCGAGGACGAGACCTGCGGGCCGGTTCCCTACGGGCTGGATCTGTACATCCATCCGGTGGTGTGGGGCGGCATCGGTGCGGCGCTGACCGCCGCCGTGGTGGGCCCGGTGGTGTCCCTCCTGAAGGGCTGGTACATGTCCTTCTGGCCGGTGCTGTCGTTGGCGCTGGTGATGGTCAGCTCGGTGGCCGGATCGATGCTGACGATGTTCAGCGAACGCTACTGGCTGTGATCGGGCCGCCCGGCGGCGCCGCCGTTCGCTAGCCGACTGAGACCGAAATCACAACTGCGCATACGGGATTCGCCGCGGCAGTCACCGTCGGGTCACGGTACGACAAAAAATCCCCCGCGACCCTGGCGGCTAAGACCTTCTGTTGTCAAAGTGGCTCTTGTGACTGGTGTGAATACAGCGGTTCGGCCGGCTGGTTCACGCCGCAAGTGGCATGGACGGCGTGCGATCCCAGCGTGGGGGTCCTCGCCCGGTCCATGAACCGGGGCGGACGCGCGAGGTCACCGCGCCGAGGCCCGACGAGTGCCGGAGAGGCCAGGAAAGGCCAGGAAAAATGAAACGCATCTACGCCTTCGCGATCGGTTTGGCCCTGCTCGGGGCGCCGGCGGCGCCGATGGTGGTTCCCGCCGTCGCGACCGCCGACCCGGGCGTCAGGGCGATGGACTATCAGCAGGCCACCGACGTGGTGATCGCGCGCGGTCTGTCGCAGCGCGGTGTGCCGTTCTCCTGGGCCGGCGGCGGCATCAACGGCCCCACCCGCGGCACCGGGACCGGCGCCAACACCGTCGGTTTCGACGCGTCCGGGCTGATGCAGTACGCGTACGCCGGCGCCGGCATCAAGTTGCCGCGCTCGTCCGGCGCGATGTACCGCGTCGGCCAGAAGATCCTGCCGCAGCAGGCCCGCAAGGGTGACCTGATCTTCTACGGCCCCGAGGGCACCCAGAGCGTCGCAATGTACCTGGGCAACAACCAGATGCTCGAGGTCGGCGACGTGGTGCAGGTGTCGCCGGTGCGTACCGCCGGCATGGCGCCCTACATGGTCCGGGTGCTGGGAACCACGGCGCCCACCCAGCAGGTTCCGCAGCAGGCGCCGCTGCAGCAGACCCCGGCGCAGCAGGCGCCCTTGCAACAGACCCCGGGCCAGCAGGCGCCCTTGCAGCAGACCCCGGGCCAGCAACTGCCCACCCAGCAGGCCCCGCTGCAACAGGTTCCGGGGCAACAGGTTCCGGCGCAACAGGTTCCGGCGCAACAGGTTCCGGGGCAGCAGCTGCCCACCCAGCAAGCGCCCCAGCAGGCACCCCTGCAGCTGGCGCCGACCCAGCAGGCGCCGCTGCAACAGCTGCCGACCCAGCAGTCACCGCTGCAGCAGCTGCCGGTCCAGCAGTCGCCACTGCAGCCGGCGGGCGCCGGGCTCACCCGGTAGTCCCGGACCCTGCGCGCCCGTCCGACACCCGCCACCTGCTCCCCCGCCGCGCGCGCGTCAGGAGTCGGTGGCGGGTTTTCGGTAAATTAGCGGTCGATCATGCAGACCCCGTCCCCGTCCCCAGCACCGGTCGCCGCCGCCGATCCGGGCACCTCGGGAGCGCGCACGCCGGGGTCTCGCGGGTTCTACCGCTACGACCTCGACGGCTTGCGCGGCATCGCCATCGCCCTGGTCGCGGTGTTCCACATCTGGTTCGGCCGGGTTTCCGGCGGCGTCGACGTGTTCCTGGCGCTGTCCGGATTCTTCTTCGGCGGCAAGGTCATTCGCGCCGCGCTGAACCCCGCGGTGGCGCTCTCGCCGGTGGCCGAGGTGATCCGGCTGGTCCGTCGCCTGGTTCCGGCTCTGGTGGTGGTGCTGGCCGGCTGCGCGGTGCTGACCATCCTGGTGCAGCCGGAGACGCGCTGGGAGACCTTCGCCGACCAGAGCCTGGCCAGTCTCGGCTACTACCAGAACTGGGAGCTGGCCAACACCGCGTCGGACTACCTGCGGGCCGGTGAGGCCGTCAGCCCGCTGCAGCACATCTGGTCGATGTCGGTGCAGGGCCAGTTCTACGTCAGCTTCCTGGTGCTGATCGCCGGCCTGGCCTACCTGTTCGGCCGCCCCCTGGGCGCCCGGCTGCGCACCCTGGTCCTGGTGGTGCTGGCCGCGCTGACGGTGGCCTCGTTCGGCTACGCGATCGTCGCGCATCAGCAGAACCAGGCGGCCGCCTACTACGACAGCTTCGCGCGGGGCTGGGAATTGCTGCTCGGCGCCCTGGTCGGGGCGCTGGTGCCGCGGATCCGCTGGCCGATGTGGTTGCGCACGCTGTTGGCGACGGTGGCGCTGGGCGCGGTGCTGTCCTGCGGGGCGCTGATCGACGGGGTGCAGGAGTTCCCGGGGCCGTGGGCGCTGGTGCCGGTCGGCGCCGCCATGCTGATGATCCTGGTCGGCGCCAACCTGGCCGGCGATCGCCTGCCGCTGCCGAACCGGCTGCTGGCCACCCGCCCGCTGGTCGAGCTGGGCGCCATCGCCTACTCGCTGTACCTGTGGCACTGGCCGCTGCTGATCTTCTGGCTGTCCTACAGCGGCCACAAGCACGCCGGCTTCGTCGAGGGCACGGTATTGCTGCTGGTGTCCGGCGTGCTGGCGTACCTGACCAACCGCCTGGTCGAGGACCCACTGCGGCACCGGGGCTCCGCGCGGCCGGCGCCCCGGCCCGCCGCGCCGACGGTGCCGTGGCTGGCGCGGGTGCCGCGGCCGACGATGGCGCTGGGGTCGGCGATCGTGCTGCTCGGTGTGACGCTGACCGCGACCTCGTTCACCTGGCGCCAGCACGTCACCGTGCTGCGCTCGGCCGGCAAGGAACTCAGCGTCCTCAACCCGCAGGACTATCCCGGCGCCCGGGCCCTCACCGAACACGTGCGGGTGCCCACGCTGCCGATGCGGCCCACCGTCCTGGAGGTCAAGCAGGACCTGCCCGCCTCCACCCGGGACGGCTGCATCAGCGACTTCGTCAACCCGGCCGTGGTCAACTGCACCTACGGCGACGTGACCGCCGACCGGACCATCGCGCTGGCGGGCGGATCGCACGCCGAGCACTGGCTGCCGGCCCTGGACATGCTCGGCAAGCTGCACCACTTCAAGGTGGTGACCTACCTGAAGATGGGCTGCCCACTGTCGACCGAACAGGTCCCGCTAATCATGGGCAACAACGCCCCCTACCCGCAGTGCCGCGAGTGGGTGCAGCGCACCATGACCAAACTGGTCACCGATCGGCCCGACTACGTCTTCACCACCACCACCCGGCCGTGGAACATCAAGACCGGTGACGTGATGCCGGCGACCTACATCGGGATCTGGCAAACGTTGTCCGACAACAACATTCCCATCCTCGGGATGCGCGACACCCCGTGGCTGGTGAAAAACGGCCAGCCCTTCGACCCGGCGGACTGCCTGGCCAAACGCGGCGGCACCGCCCAGTCGTGCGCCATCAAGCGATCCGACGTGCTCTCCGAGCGCAACCAGACCCTCGACTTCGTCGGGCAATTCCCGCAACTCAAGGTGCTCGACATGTCGGATGCGATCTGCCGGGCCGACGTGTGCCGGCCGGTGGAGGGAAATGTGCTGATCTACCATGGGGCCCATCACATGTCGCCCACCTATGTGCGGACCATGGCGCCCGAATTGGGCCGGCAGATCGCCGAGAGCACCGGTTGGTGGTAATCGGCCCCGTAATCGGCTCTGCCGCCTCAAAATACCCCGAAATATGTCCACGCGGCCCGCGCGTGCTTCCCACCGCAGCACGGCCGCAACCTTCGTGAGCGCCGCGCGGCGCGGATAAGGTCAAGAGGTGTCAAGCAACGAACCCGCTTCAGCAGCAGGCGGCGGTACTCACCAACCCGAAGTGCCTACCGTCTGGCCGGGCAGCCCCTACCCGCTGGGGGCGTCCTACGACGGCGCCGGGACGAACTTCTCCCTGTTCTCCGAGATCGCCGAGAAGGTCGAGTTGTGCCTGATCGACAGCCGCGGCGCCGAGACCCGGATTCCGTTGGACGAGGTCGACGGCTACGTCTGGCACGCCTATCTGCCCAACATCAACCCCGGTCAGCGCTACGGGTTTCGCGTCTACGGACCGTTCGAACCGTCGGCCGGTCACCGCTGCGACCCCAGCAAGCTGTTGCTCGACCCGTACGGCAAGGCTTTTCACGGCGACTTCACCTACGGCCAGGCGTTGTTCTCCTATGACCTCAAGGCCGTCGCGGCCGGCGGCGACGACGCCGACCCCGGGATCCCGCCCATGGTCGACTCGCTGGGCCACACCATGACCAGCGTGGTGAGCAACCCGTTCTTCGACTGGGGATCGGACCGGGCCCCGCTGACGCCCTACCACGAAACCGTCATCTACGAGGCGCACGTCAAGGGCATGACCCAGACCCACCCCAGCGTCCCCGAGCAGCTGCGGGGCACCTACGCCGGGCTGGCGCACCCGGCGATCATCGACCACCTCAAGTCGCTCAACGTCACCGCGATCGAGCTCATGCCGGTGCACCAATTCATGCACGACTCGCGTCTGCTCGATCTGGGACTTCGAAACTACTGGGGCTACAACACATTCGGCTTCTTCGCCCCGCACAACCAGTACGCCGCCAACCGCAACTCCAGCGTCGCCGAGTTCAAGTCCATGGTGCGCAGCTTCCACGAGGCCGGCATCGAGGTCATCCTCGACGTGGTCTACAACCACACCGCCGAGGGCAACCACCTGGGCCCGACCATCAACTTCCGCGGCATCGACAACGCCGCCTACTACCGGCTGGTCGACACCGACCTGCGGCGCTACAAGGACTACACCGGCACCGGCAACAGCCTCAACCCGCGCCACCCGCACGTGCTGCAGCTGATCATGGACTCGCTGCGCTACTGGGTCACCGAGATGCACGTGGACGGATTCCGCTTCGACCTGGCCGCCACCCTGGCCCGCGAGCTGCACGACGTCGACCGGCTGAGCGCGTTCTTCGATCTGGTGCAGCAGGATCCGATCGTCAGCCAGGTCAAACTGATCGCCGAGCCGTGGGATGTCGGCGAGGGCGGCTACCAGGTCGGGAATTTTCCGGGTTTGTGGACCGAATGGAACGGGAAGTATCGCGATACTGTGCGCGATTACTGGCGGGGTGAGCCCGCAACCCTGGGCGAGTTCGCGTCCCGGCTGACCGGGTCGTCGGACCTCTACGAGGCGACCGGCCGCCGTCCCAGCGCCAGCATCAACTTCGTCACCGCGCACGACGGGTTCACGCTGAACGACCTGGTGTCCTACAACGAAAAGCACAACATGGCCAACGGGGAGGACAACCGGGACGGGGAAAGCCACAACCGATCCTGGAACTGCGGTGTGGAAGGCCCCACCGACGACCCCGACATCACCGAGCTGCGCTACCGCCAGATGCGCAACTTCTGGGCCACCCTGATGGTCAGCCAGGGCACGCCGATGATCGCGCACGGCGACGAGTTCGGCCGCACCCAGAACGGCAACAACAATGTCTACTGCCAGGACTCCGAATTGTCTTGGATGGACTGGTCTTTGGTCGACAAGAACTCCGACCTGCTGGCGTTCGCGCGCCGGGCCACCACGTTGCGCACCAAGCATCCGGTGTTCCGCCGGCGCCGGTTCTTCGAGGGCGAACCGATCCGCAGCGGCGACGAGGTGCGCGACATCGCCTGGCTGACACCCGGCGGCCGGGAGATGACGCACGAGGACTGGGGGCAGAGCTTCCACAAATGCGTGGCGGTCTTCCTCAACGGCGACGCCATCACCGCACCCAACGCTCGCGGCGAGCAGGTGGTCGACGACTCGTTTCTGTTGTGCTTCAACGCCGGTGAGCAACCGGTGCAGTTCGTGATGCCGGGCGGCGACTACGCGAAAGAGTGGACGGTGGAACTGGACACCAACGAACCGACCGGCCGCAAAGAAGGCGCCGAGCCGCTGGTGGTGCACGCCGAAGAAGAGCTGACGCTGCCCTCGCGTTCGCTGCTGATATTGCGTAAGACGTTGTGACGCATGGGTTTACCCGTTCTATCCAGCTACCGGCTGCAGCTGCGCGGTGAGTCCAGCGGGTTCGCGTTCACCTTCGCCGACGCGGAACACCTGCTGGACTATCTGGACGACCTCGGGGTGACGCATCTGTATCTGTCCCCGATCATGACCGCGACCGCGGGGTCCAGCCATGGCTATGACGTCACCGATCCCACCACGGTGTCGGCCGAGCTCGGCGGCCGCGACGGGCTGGCCCGGCTGTCGGCGGCGGCCCGGGCCCGCGGCATGGGTCTGGTCGTCGACATCGTGCCCAACCACGTCGGGATCGACGCGCCCCGGCAGAACCCGTGGTGGTGGGATGTGCTGCGAAACGGCCGTTCTTCGCCGTACGCAACGTTTTTCGACGTCGACTGGGATCTCGACGAGGACGGCCGGATCGTGCTGCCGGTGCTGGGCTCCGACGACGACGCCGCCGACCTCACGGTGGACGGGGAGCTGTTGCGGCTGGGCGATCTGGCGTTCCCGATCGCGCCGGGCACCGCCGGCGGCACCGGGCCCGAGGTGCACGACCGCCAGCACTACCGGCTGGTCGGCTGGCGCAACGGCGTCTGCGGCTACCGCCGGTTCTTCTCGATCACCTCGCTGGCGGGGTTGCGGCAGGAGGACCCCGCGGTGTTCGACGCCACCCACGCCGAGGTCGGGCGCTGGTTCGCCGAGGGGCTCGTCGACGGCGTGCGCATCGACCACCCCGACGGCCTGTCCGATCCGTGCGGCTATCTGGCCCGGTTGCGCGAACTCGTCGGCCCGGACGCCTGGATCGTGATCGAGAAGATCCTGGCCGCCGACGAGGCGCTCGAGCCCACCCTGCCGGTCGCCGGCACCACCGGCTACGACGTGCTGCGCGAAATCGGCGGCGTGCTGCTGGATCCCAACGGCGCCCCGGCGCTGACCGCGCTGGTGGACTCCTCCGGCGTCGACTACCAAGCGATGCCAAAGATGCTGGCCGAGCTCAAGATCCATGCCGCGACCGTCACCCTGGCCAGCGAACTGGGCCGGTTGCGCCGCAGCATCGCGGCCGCCGCCGGCGTCGATCACCCGCTGCTGCCCGAGGCGATCGCCGCGCTGCTCACCAACATCGGGGTGTACCGCTGCGACTACCCCGGCCTGGTGGCACTGCTGCCCACCGCCCTGGCCGAAACCCAGTCCGCGGCACCGCACTTGGGCCCGGCGCTGCAGGTGCTGGCCGCCGCGCTGGCCCGCGGCGGTGAGCCGGCCACCCGGCTGCAGCAACTCTGCGGGGCCGTCACCGCCAAGGCCGTCGAGGACTGCCTGTTCTACCGCGACGCCCGGCTGGTGTCGCTGAACGAGGTGGGCGGCGAGCCGCACCGCTTCGGCGTCGGCGCGGCCGAGTTCCATCACAGCGCCGCCACCCGCGCCCGGCTGTGGCCGCACACCATGACGACGCTGACCACCCATGACACCAAACGCGGCGAGGATGTCCGGGCCCGCATCGGGGTGCTGTCCCAGGTGCCGTCGCTGTGGACCGAGTTCGTCGCCCGCTGGGAGGTCGCCGCCCCCTCCCCCGACCCGGCGACCGGACAATTCCTGTGGCAGAACATCTTCGGCGTCTGGCCGGTCACCGGCGAGGTCACCGCCGCGCTGCGCGGGCGGCTGCACGGCTACGCCGAGAAGGCCATCCGGGAAGCGGCCTGGCACACCTCGTGGAACGACCCGGACGCCGCCTTCGAGGACGCGGTGCACCGGTGGCTGGACACCGTGCTGGACGGTCCTGTCGCCGGGCAGCTGACCGAGCTTGTCGCCCAACTCAATCCCCATGCCTCCAGCGACGCGCTGGCCCAGAAGCTGCTGGCGCTGACGGTCCCCGGGATACCGGACGTGTACCAGGGCACCGAGCTGTGGGACGACAGCCTGGTCGACCCGGACAATCGCCGCCCAGTCGACTACCGGGCGCGGCGCGCCGCGCTGCAGGCGTTGGAGCATCCGAAGATCCGGGTGGTCACCACCGCCCTGCGGGTGCGGCGGGCCCATCCGGATACCTTCCTGCACGGCGACTACGCCCCCCTGCTCGCCGACGGGGACGCCTGCGATCACGTGCTGGCCTTTACCCGCGGCGCCGACATCGTGGTGGCGGTCACCCGCTGGACCGTCCGGCTGGCCGAAAAAGGTTGGGGCAACACGGTGTTGCCGCTGCCCGACGGCACCTGGAAGGACGCCCTCACCGGCAGCGTCGTGGACGGGCCGACGTCGGCCGCGCAGTTGTTCGCCGAACTGCCCGTCGTGCTGCTGGAGCGACACCATGACTGAGCAGAAGACCGAATTCCGGGTCTGGGCACCCAAACCCGCGCGGGTTCGACTGGACGTCGAGGGCCGGCCGCACGCCATGTCACGCACCGACGACGGGTGGTGGCACGCCGCGGTGGCCTGCGCGCCGGATGCCCGCTACGGCTTCCTGCTCGACGACGACCCCACCGTGCTGCCCGACCCGCGTTCGCCGCGCCAACCCGAAGGGGTGCACGCCCGCTCGCAGCTGTGGGATCCGGCCGCCGCGACCTGGACGGACTCCGCCTGGCCGGGCCGCTCGACCCACGGCGCGGTGATCTACGAGCTGCACCTGGGCACGTTCACCGCGGCCGGCACCTTCGACTCGGCCATCGAGAAGCTGGACTATCTGGTCGACCTGGGAGTCGACTTCGTCGAACTGATGCCGGTGAACTCGTTCGCCGGTACCCGCGGCTGGGGCTACGACGGGGTGCTGTGGTACAGCGTGCACGAACCCTACGGCGGCCCGGACGGGTTGGTGCGCTTCGTCGATGCCTGCCACGCAAGGGGTTTGGGCGTACTCATCGACGCGGTGTTCAACCACCTCGGCCCGTCCGGCAATTACCTGCCGCGGTTCGGCCCCTACCTGTCGTCGGCGAGCAACCCGTGGGGCGAGGGCATCAACATCGCCGACGCCGACTCCGACGAGGTGCGCCGCTACATCATCGGATGCGCACTGCGCTGGATGCGCGATTTCCACGCCGACGGTCTGCGGCTGGACGCCGTGCACGCGCTGGTGGACACCACCGCCATTCACATCCTCGAGGAGCTGGCCACCGAAACAGACTGGTTGGCAACACAATTGGGCCGTCCGCTGTCGCTGATCGCCGAGAGCGACCTCAACGATCCGCGGCTGATCACCGCGCGCGAACGCGGCGGCTACGGCCTGACCGCGCAGTGGGCCGACGACATTCATCACGCCATCCACACCGCGGTGTCCGGCGAACGCCAGGGCTACTACGCCGATTTCGGCAGCATCGCCACGCTGGCGCACACGCTGCGGCACGGCTACTTCCACGCGGCGACGTACTCGTCGTTCCGGCGCCGCCGGCACGGGCGGCCGCTGGACACCTCCGCGCAGACCGGCATCCCGGCCACCCGGCTGCTGGCCTACACCTGCACCCACGACCAGGTCGGCAATCGCGCCCTGGGCGATCGGCCGTCGCAGAACCTGACCGCCGGGCAACTGGCCGTCAAAGCGGTCCTGGCGCTCCTATCGCCGTATACCGCAATGCTTTTCATGGGTGAGGAGTATGGGGCCTCGACCCCGTTCCAGTTTTTCAGCTCGCATCCCGAACCGGAGCTGGCCCGGGCCACCGCCGAGGGACGCAAGACCGAGTTCGCCGAACACGGATGGGACGCCTCAAAGAAGGGGGAGATCCCCGACCCGCAGGACCCGCAGACCTTCGCCCGGTCCAAGCTGAACTGGGACGAGGTCGGCACGGGCGAGCACGCCCGCCTGCACCGGCTGTACCGAGACTTGATCGCGTTGCGGCACAACGATCCCGACCTCGCCGATCCGTGGCTGGAGCACCTCACCGTCGACTACGACGAGGATCAGCGCTGGATCGTGCTGGCCCGGGGCCGGCTGCGCATCGTGTGCAATCTGGGTGCCGAGCCGGTGACGGTCCCGGTCGGCGGCGAGCTGATGCTGGCCTGGGACGAGCCGACGGTCGACGCTGACACCACGGCGTTGCAAGGCCATTCGTTCGCGATTCTGTCGACGCCGGGGCAGCCTGTGGATAACTGATGGCGGGCGGGCGGCATCGCGCCGCATGATGCGGCCATGAGTCATTCTGAATTCGGCCACCGACTGCGACGGATCTGCTCGTGCAAACCGGACCGTCGCGGCGCCCGGCGCCCGGTGCGCCACGACGTACCCCCGCACGCCAGCATCGAGATGCTGTGGAAGGGCCCCGGCATCGACATGCCCGGCGACGGCGCCTGATCCGCGGTCAGACGATGGGCCGCCCGCTGGGGCGCACCGCCTGTGCGACGGCGTCGGCGAGCGGTTCGATCTCGTCGGGTGTCAGGTCGGCGATGGTGATGCGGATGCCCGCCGGCGTCTGCATCCGGAACCGGGCACCCGGCGCGGCCGCCCAGCCCGCGCCGAGCAACCGGGATACCGCGACCGCCTCGTCGGGAACGCGAACCCACACGTTGAGCCCGGACCGGCCGTGCGCGTCGACACCCCGCTCGGCCAGCGCGCCGCACAGCCGGCGGCGGCGGTCGGCATAGCGCCGCTCGGCCGTCGCGACGAGCTCGGACGCCGCTGTGTCGGACCATAATTCGACGGCCAGCTGCTGCAGGACGTGGCTGACCCAGCCCGGGCCGAGCCGCAACCGGCCGTGCACCCGATCCACGGTGCGCTGGTCGCCGGCCAGCACCGCCACCCGCAGGTCGGGGCCGTAGGCCTTGGACGCCGAGCGGACGAACGCCCAATGCGTGGTGCAGCCGGCCACGGGGTGCAGGGCCGCACCGGAAATGCCCGCGCAGTGGTCGTCTTCGACCAGCAGGACGTCGTCGGCCCGCCCGGACAACAGATCTCGCAGCGCCGCGGCGCGTTCCGCCGACAGCGCGGCACCGGTCGGGTTCTGCGCGCGCGTGGTCAGCACCAGCGCCCGCGCTCCGCGGCCCAACGCGCGGGCCAGGTCCTCGGGCAGCGGCCCGGCGTCGTCGACCCGCACCGGCTCGGCCGAAAACCCGAGTGCGGCAAGCAGATCGAGGAGATTCGCCCAGCCCGGATCCTCGACGGCGACGCGATCACCGGGACGCAGATGTGCGGTCAGCGCGCGCTCGATGCCGTCCAGCGCGCCGCTGGTCAGCGCCAGGTGATCGGCGGGCACGCCGTCGGCGGACAGCGCGGCCCGGGCGTACTCCGCCAGCGCCGGCGAGATGGCCGGCTCGCCGTAGAGGACCGCGCGGCCGGAGGCCGGGCGGGCCGGCGCGGCGGCGGCGAGGGGTAACAGGGCGGGGTGCGGGTTGCCGGTCGACAGGTCGCGCACGCCGGCGGGGACGTCGAGCCCGAGCAGCGATCGCGGGGTGGTCGCCGGCCGGTGCCGCACCCGGGTGCCGCGCCGGCCCGCGGTCTCGACCGCGCCCCGATGCCGCAGCAGGCGGTAGGCCGCCGCGGCCGTGTTGGCGTTCACGCCGAGCCGCGCAGCCAGCTCGCGGACCGGCGGCAGTGCGTCGCCGGGCGCCAGCGAGCCGGCCGAGATGGCCGCTTCGATGCTGGCGGCTATGGATTCCGCACCCGTCCCGGTTATGCTCTTTTGTACCGCCATGCAACAGATTATGTACTAGGACAAAATCGTATGTCGACCGAAGCCGACTACCAGCCGACGCCGCGCAGCACGCCGACCCGCTACCGGGAACGGGCGCGCTACGACCGCCGCACCGTCCACCGCATCCTGGACGAGGCGCTGATCTGCCATCTGGGCTACCTGAGCGGCGGACGCCCGGTGGTGTTGCCGACGACGCACGCGCGCCGCGGCGAGACGCTGTACCTGCACGGTTCGACGGGCGGCGGGCCGGTGCTGGCGGCCAGGGCGGCCGCGGCCGCGGGGGCGGGACTGCCGGTCTGCGTCACCGTCACGCTGGTCGACGCCCTGGTGCTGGCGCGCGCCGCGATGCACCACTCGGTGAACTTCCGCTCGGTCGTGGTGCTGGGGGACGCGCGGGTGGTCGACGATCCGGCGGAGAAGTCGCGGGCGCTGAGCAGCCTGCTCGATCACATCGCGCCCGGGCGCGCCGCCGACTGCCGGGCCCCCGACGCCCGGGAACTGGCCGCCACCGGGGTGCTCGCGCTCGACCTGGCCGAGGTGTCGGCCAAGGTGCGCAGCGGCCCGCCGGTCGACGATCCGCAGGACCGCGCGCTGCCGCACTGGGCCGGGGTGGTGCCGCTGCAGCTGAGCGCCGGCCCGCCGGTGCCGGCGCCGGACCTCGACCCGGCCGTTCCGCTGCCCGGCTACCTCGGGTAGCGGCGACTCACGCCTGCCGTTGCCGCTCGCGGGCCGGGCGGGTGTTGTCCCACCAGGTTCCGACGAGCATGACGGCGAACGCCCAGGCCGTGCCCAGCATCCAGCCGGAGAGCACGTCGCTGAGGTAGTGGACGCCGAGGTAGATCCGCGAGAACCCGATCAGCAGGACCGCGCCGATGGCGAGCGCCCACACCAGCACCCGCCCGGTCCACCCGGGAATCAGCCAGCGGGTGAGCAGCCACGCCGAGATGGCCATCATCGCCGCGGTGCCGGTGGCGTGCCCGGAGGGGAACGAGTACCCGTCGGCGTCGACGAGGGCGAACGGCAGCGGAGGGCGATGGCGACCCACCAGCGCCTTGGCGGTGAACAGCATGACCGGGACCCCGGCGCCGGCCACCACCGCGAGCAGCACGGGCCGCCACGACCGGTACCGCCACGCGGCGACCACGGAGATCGGGAGGGCCAGCGCGGCCAGGAACAGCGGGCCGCCCGCGACGGTGATCGCCTGCAGGACGGTGGTCAGCCACAGATCGCGGTGGGCCGCGAGCCATCGGGTCACCGGGTGGTCGATGACGGCGATGCCGTCGCCCTCGAGCACGTCGTCGAGCACTTCGGTGAAGCCGACCGCCAGCAACGCGACCGCCGCGAGCCCGAGAAGCAATGCCACACCGGCGATCTCGCTCACCGGAAAGCGGCGCGCCAGCGCCCGCCCCCGATCGCCGATCCGGTCGCGCAGCCAGGCCAGCGCCTCATCGACCACGGCGTTGTGGGTCGCCCGCTGCCAGAGCCGCTGCAACGGGTCGGCGCGCCGGGCGATCCACACGGCCGCCCACCCCAGCAGCACCAGCGACGCGAGGACAGCGGCGCTGACCAGCCCGAAACCGGCATGACCGGGTCCATACGGTGGGGGCATGTATCGGATTTAGAGCAGCAGGTAGCGGTAGGCCGGCGAGCCCGGCTTCAGGGTCTCGACGTGCAGCTCGGTCGCCCGCATTCGGGCCAGCAGGCCGTCCAGGTCGGCCGAGGACCCCAACTGGATGCCCACCAGCGCCTCGCCGGTCTCCCGGTTGTTGCGCTTGACATACTCGAACAGCGTGATGTCGTCGTTGGGGCCGAGCACCTCGTCGAGGAACCGGCGCAGCGCGCCCGGCTCCTGCGGGAAGTCGACCAGGAAGTAGTGCTTGAGGCCGAGGTGCACCAGGGACCGCTCCAGCACCTCGCCGTAGCGCGACACGTCGTTGTTGCCGCCGGAGATCAGGCAGACCACCGTCGAACCGGGCTCGATGTCGGCCTCCAGCAACCCGGTGACCGACAGCGCGCCCGCGGGCTCGGCGATGATGCCCTCGTTCTGGTAGAGGTCGAGCATCGCGGTGCACACCGCGCCCTCGTCGACCGTGGTGATCGACACCATGTCGCCGGCGGCCGCCAGCGCGGCATAGGTCAGGTCACCGGCCCGCCGCACCGCGGCACCGTCGACGAACTGGTCGACGTGGTCCAGCGTCACCGGCTCGCCGGCCGCCAGGGCGGCCATCATCGCCGCGGCCCCGGCCGGCTCGACGCCGAGCACCGCGGTGGTGTCGGTGCGCTCGGCGAGGTAGGTGGTGATGCCGGCGATGCAGCCGCCGCCGCCCACCGGGACCACCACCAGGTCCGGCTCGGTGTCGAGCTGGTCGAGCAGCTCGACGGCGATGGTGCCCTGGCCGGCGATGGTGCGCAGATCGTCATAGGGCGGGACGAGGGTGGCGCCGGTGCTCGCCACGTCGGCCAGCGCCGCCTCGGCGGCCTGGTCGTAGGTGGTTCCGCCGACGATCAGCTCGATGAACTCCCCGCCGTGGTAGCGGATCCGGTCCCGCTTCTGCAGCGGCGTCTTGGCCGGCACGTAGACGCGGCCGTGCACCTGCAACATCCGGCAGGCGTAGGCGAACCCCTGGGCGTGATTGCCCGCCGACGAGCACACCACGCCCGCGGCCAGCTCCGTCTCGGACAGCTGCACCAGCAGGTTGTAGGCGCCGCGCAGCTTGTAGGAGCGCACGATCTGCAGGTCCTCGCGCTTGAGGTAGACCTGTGCGCCGGTGATCGCCGACAGCCGGTCGCTGAACTGCAACGGGGTCGGCGTGACCACCGCGGCGATCCGCTTGGCCGCGTCGTCGATGTCAGCCGCTGAAAGCGGCGCGACGCTCGGGGACTGACTCAATTCGGCGGACACGGACTAATGGTGCCATGCGGGCTGGTCAACTACGGAATTCAGGCGACCGGGGTCAGCACGAACACCGGGATCTGGCGGTCGGTTTTGGTCTGGTATTCGGCGTAGTCGGGCCAGGCTTCGACGGCCCGCTGCCACCAGACGGCCTTCTCGTCGCCGAACACCTCCCGGGCGTCGTACTCCCGGGTGACCGGGCCGTCCTGCAGTTCGACCCGGGGGTTCTTCTTGATGTTGTGGTACCAGACCGGGTTCTTCGGCGCCCCGCCGAGCGAGGCGACCACGGCGTACTGCCCGTCGTGCTCGACCCGCATCAGCGGCGTCCTGCGCAGCTTGCCGGTCTTGGCGCCGACCGTGGTCAGCACGATGATGGGCTTGCCCTTCATGTCGGCGGCCTCGGCCCCGCCCGATGCGACGTACTTGTCGGCTTGCTCGCGGGACCAATCCCACGGGCTGGGTGCGTATTCACCTGAAAGCGGCATGACCCAACCTTAAGCGCGGTCCGGGTGGGGCGGCCCGACGGCTGGGCGCGCGACGAACGAACGCAGACGGCGCCGGGTCTGGTGGTCGGGCGCCCCGGGTTCGCCGTCGCTGTGCCGGCCGCGGGTGTAGTCGCCCTGCCACGGCACGCGCTCGTCGGCCACTTCCTGCTCGCGCCCCAGCGCGCCGCGCGAGCTCAGGAAGAACTCGTGCTTGCGGTGCAGTTCTTCGTCGGACTCGATCGGCCGCAGTTCCGGGGCGAACTCCTCCAGCTCGGCCCGCCGCTGCGGCACGATCATGCAGATCGGCTCGTCCACCTCGAACCGCACCGGCATGAATTCCCGGGTGAATTTCCAGTTCATGCTGAAACTCGAACTGGACCAATCGGTTTCGACGATGCCCTCCAACGGCGATATCCCGTCCTTGGGATGGTTGGCCGGTCCGCGGACCAACAGGTTGTAGCCCGGCGGGGTGCGGAACAGGATCGGCAGATGCCAGGTCAGGATGCCGAAGCCGAAGTGACTGTCCGGCAAAAACTGACCGCTGGCACGGGTGTCGGGCACGATCGTCAGGCTGGTGCGATCATCACCGCCCATCCACGTCGCGGTGAAGGCGCTGCGGTTGCGCACCTCCCAGCCGCTCTGGTTTGCGATCAACATCGGCAGGCATCGGTGCGGCCAGCCCTGGCGCATCTGCGACATCCAGGCGCGCCCGATCGGCGCGGGGGCGATCGGCGGCGCGATGTCATGGGTGATGTACCCGATCAACGGGCGCTGCGGCCCCTCGGACTGCTCCGTCATCAGATCCTCGCTTCACCGGCTCGCTGGTCCCCTACAGGCATAGCGCACGCCGGGCGTCGGCGCGCGCGGCACAGTATCGGGACCGGACGTGAACGTTTCGTGTCGAGTGCTTGCGTGCTATACCCCGGGGCGGCGCGGCGAGCCGAACGGGTTCAGCGCGTCCGCGCCAGCTCCGCGATGGTGTTGACGCGCCGGATGGCGGTGGCGATCTCGTCGGCGAACTGCCGGCGCCGTCGCGCGATATCCGGGTCCTCGAACCCGTCGACCAGCTCGCGGTGCCGGGCCAGGCGCAGTGCCGTCTTGAACAGTTCCATCGACCGCGACTCGGCATTGGCGATTCGGCGCTGCAGCTCCCACTGCTTGCCGACCTGCAGGCACTCCGCCAGAAACGCCTGCTCGTCGAACGAATCGTCCTCGTAGCAGGCCAGCCGGTCGGCGACAATGTGATAGGCGTCCAGGAACGGGCGCAACACCAGGTGCGCCAGCAGCAGGTCGGCCTGCTCCAGCAGCCCGCGCACCACGGCGGCACCGGCGGCCTTGCCGGTGTCCACCGGATCCTCGGCGGGCCCGATCAGCCGCACCTCGTCGGCGAGCTCCTTCTCGAACTGGGCGCGGGCGGAGAACAGGAACTCGAACTTGAGCAGCTCCCGCAGTTTGAGCGCCTCGTCGCGCACCGTCGCCGGCAGCACCGATCCGTCCCCGGACGTCTCGGAGACTTCGACGGCGGCCAGCAGCGCCGTCTCGGCGATGGCCCGGTCGACCAGGATGTGGATGGCGGTGTTGCGGTAGAAGGCGGCGACCAGGTGCTGGTCGGTGCCGATCCCCCACACCGCCTCGGTGCCGGCGTCGTAGACGTTGACCACGCCGGAGGCCACCAGTTGGTGCAGGGTCCAGCGGATGGTGGAGCGGTTGGTCAGATCGGCCGCCCCGGCCACCACCCAGTTGCGGGCGGCGATGTAGCTGGCCAGCGGTCGCACGGTGGCCAGCACCTCGCTGAGGGTCAGCGACCGGTCGGCGCCCAGCAGCGCCAGGCTGACCACCGCGGTCGGGGTGACCGGCGTGGCGCGGTTGATGCGGTGCTCGACGTCCAGGGCGATGCGTTCGATCTCGGTTTGGCTGCCCGACTCCTCGGCCCGCAGCTCCTCGAGCCGCTTGCGCAGCGGCAGCGGCTCGCCGAAGTCCAGATACGCCCGGCCCAACCGGGTGCCCTGCTGGCGGGCGAGCCGGATCAGGAAGCGGAAATCCTCGGGCCGTTTCGCCGCGCCGTAGGCCTCGGTGGTCATGGCCTCCACTTCGTGCAGCTGGTCGTACACGATCGAGGTCGGCACCAAATACACTTCCGGGCCGTCGATTTCGTCGACCGCGTCGGCGAGGTAGCGCAGGATCCCGAACACCGGGGGCCGCAGCTTGCCGGTCCTGGTGCGGCCGCCTTCGATGGACCAGCTCAGGTTGGCGTGGTTTTGCACCAGCTGGGCGGCGTAGGCGCGCAACACGAAGCGGTAGACGGGAAGGTCCTTGGTTTGGCGCCGGATGAAGATCGCCCCGGTGCGCTTGGCCCAGGCGCCCATCGGGAAGAAGTTCAGGTTCGACCCGCCGAAGGTGAGCGCGGGGAACAGCCGGTTGGCCAGGATCACCTCGGGCAGCAGCATGCCGTCCAGGTACGAGCGATGCGAAAAGGCAAATGCCAGTGTGGCTTTGCGATCCAGCTTGCGCAGCGCCGCGATCTGGTCCTCGTCGATCAGCACGTCGTAGGCCCGCATCAGCCAGCGACTGAACCCGCGCCAGGCCGCCACCGCCGACTCGTCGAGCGAGGCCGCCATCTCGCGCAGGTAGCCCGCGGCCTCGGCGCGCACATCGGCCGGGTCGCGGCCGAGCTCGCCGGCCAGGCTGCGCAGCCGCTCGTCGTACCAGGGCGCGCCCAGCAACTGCACGACCTCGGCCGGGTCGGTGGCCAGCGGCGACGTCGCTTCGTCCAGAATGCCGGTGCGCTGCAACAGCTTTCGCATTCCGACGCGACCGATCTCGCGGGCGCTGCCGGCCGGCCCGCCGGTCATACGGGCTGCACCGCGGCGGCGGCGGGCTCGTGCACCTCGGGCGGAGGTGGATCGGCGTAGAGCTGCTCGATCTCCTCGGCGTATTTCGCCATGATCGGCTTGCGCTTGAGCTTCATCGTCAGCGTGATCTCGTCGCCGCCGGGCTCCCACAGCGTGGGCAGGATGCGGAACCGTTTGATCTGTTCCACCCGCGACAGTTTGGCGTTGCCCGCCGCCACCCCGGCGGCGATCTGGGCGATGACGTCCGGGTCGGCGGCCAGCGCGGCCGGCGACGCGTCGGACAACCCGTGCCGGGCGGCGTACGGGCCCACCGAGTCGGCGTCGAAAACCAGCAGCGCGGTGTTGTACGGACGCCCGTCGCCGATGGTGATCATCACGCCGATCATCGGGCAGGCGGCCAGGATGGCGTTCTCGATGTTGGCCGGCGACATGTTCTTTCCGGCCGCGTTGATGATCAGCTCCTTCTTGCGGTCCACCACTCGCAGGTAGCCCTGCGCGTCGGCCTCCAGGATGTCGCCGGTGTGCAACCAGCCGTCGGCGTCGATGGCCTCGGCCGTCTTCGCCGGTTCCTTGCGGTAGCCCTTCATCACCAGCGGGCCGCGCACCAGGAACTCGCCGTCGTCGGCGATCTTGCCCTCCAGCCCGGGCAGCAACTTGCCGACCGAGCCCAGGCGCGCGTCGCGGGGATGGCTGACGGCCGCCACACAGCTCAGCTCCGACATCCCCCACACCTCGGCGATCGGGATGCCGATGCCGGCGAAGAACGCCAGCGTCTCCTTGGGAATCGGGGCCGCCCCCGACACCGCCCAGCGCAGTTCGCCGAAGCCCAGCCGCTCACGCAGTTTCGAGAGCACCAACTCGTCGGCCCGCGCCCATTCGGCGGCCAGCTCGTCGGGTATCTGCTCGCCGGCGACCAAGGCCGCGGCGCGTTGGGCGGCCACCGACATCGCCCACTGCAGCGCCGCCCGGGTGGCCTCGTCCTGCTCGTTGGCGACGGTGAATTCGATTCCCGCCTTGAGCTTTTCCCATATCCGCGGCACCGCCGCCCACACCGTGGGTCGCACGTCGGGCAGCGCCGCGGCGATGGCGCGCGGGTCGTCGACCACGGTCACCTGCGCGCCGAACACTTCCAGGCCGTAGAGCCCCATCGCGCGGTCGGCGATGTGCGCCGACGGCAGATACGACGTGACCCGGTCGCCGAATTTCGACGGCAGCACCGCGTTGAGCGCGTGGCACTCGAACAGCAGGTTGGCGTGGGTCATCTCCACGCCCTTGGGGTTTCCGGTGGTTCCCGAGGTGTAGATGAGCGTGACGACGTCGTCGGGCCGGACCGACCGCCAGGTCGACTCGAAGTCGAAATCCCTTGGGGCGGCGGCATACAGCTGCTCGACGGAGATGGTGCCCGGCGGGGCGCCGTCGATGCAGACGATGTGTTCGACGGGCGCGCCGCTGGCCCGGATGCGGTCGACGTACTGCTGTTCGCAGATCGCCACTTTGGTGCCGGCGTTGTCGAACAGGTAGGTCAGTTGCTCGGCCGGCAGCGTGTTGTACACCGAAAATGACGTGGCGCCAAGGTGTTGCGCGCCGATCTCCAGCGGGTAGAACTCGATCCGGTTGGCCATCATCAGCGACACCGTGTCGCCGCGCCGCACGCCCAGCCCCGCCAGCCCGGCGGCGACCTTGCGGACCTGCTCGGCGAGCTCTCGCCAGGTCAACGTCTGGGTAGCCCCGGGGGTGCGCAGCACGACCGCGTCCGGGTCGATCGCGGCGTTGCGCTGGAATGCCTCGCACAAGGTGGCCGGACGTTCCGCCGTCATTTCCGCTCTCCTTGCCCCGGATCAGAACCTTCTGGCTGAGCGTACGTCCGGGCCGACGGGTGCGGGCCGGGTTGGGTGAATGCCGCAGGTGCAGGAGTCGATCGACGGGCAGGTGCACCGCATCCCCCACTCGATGACGGCGCGGGCCCGGGCCAGCGACTCCAGCTGGGCGTCGATCTGGGCGAGTTTGGCCCGGGCCAGCGCGCGGCTGGCCGGGCGTCCCGGCGCGTCGTCGGCGAACAGGCGCTGGATCTCGTCCAGCGCGAAGCCGGCGGTCTTGCACAGCGCGATCACCTCGAGCCGGGACAGCACGGCCTCGTCGTAGCGGCGCTGCCCGCCCAGCCGGATCGGGGCGGGCAGCAGGCCGATCTGCTCGTAGTAGCGCAGGGTGGTCGCGGCGACCCCGCTGCGGCGCGCGACCTCGCCGATGGTCAGCATGGGCGGCTCCCGGGTTCGTGCTTGACTTAGAGTTAACTCTAAGTCGTTGACTGGGGCCATGCCGCATCGATCCTTCGCCGAGTTGCACACCGACCGCTACGCGCTGCTGCGGTCTTTCCGCCGCGACGGCACTCCCGTCGACACCCCGATCTGGTTCGCCGTCGACGACGACGGCGTGTTGTTTCGCACCAAGGTCGGTCCCAAGACCCGCCGGCTCGCCGCGCATGCCGGCGTGGAGCTGGCCGCCTGCGACTACCGCGGCCGGGTCCGCCCGGGCGCGACGACCCTGGCGGGGCGCGCCACGATCCTTTCCGGCGCCGACGCCGAGCGCGCCAACCGCCTGCTGCACCGGCGGTACGGCTGGCAGTGGAATATCGTGCCGCTGCTCAAGATTCCCGGCGTGACGAACGTGCACCGGGATCTGTGCCTGCGTGAGAAGCTGCGCCGGGCCCGCGATCGCGGGGTGTGGCCGGACAGCGTCATCGTGCGGGTGCAGCCCACGTAGGCGCCGGGGGCGCGGCGAGCGCGGCGGCCCCGCGCCTGGCCCCGCGCCTGCCGCGCGGCGAGCCCCGCGCCTGCCGCGCGGCGAGCGTGAAATTAGCTTCACGGTCGCGGCCGAGCGTGAAACTAACTTCACGCTCGGCGCGCCGAAGACCCGCTACCCGCCGAGGCAGCCGGGGCCGAGCAGCTCTTTGAGGTCGCCCATCAACGCCGGCGACGGCGTCACCCGCAGCGACGGGTCCAGCTCCAACGTGGTGATCCGGTCGCCGCTGATCAGCCGCAGATGCACCTGCGAGGTCCCCGGATGACGGGCCAGCACCTGCTTGAGCGCGGTGACCTTGTCGATGGTGCACTGCCGCGTCGGCAGGCTGACCGCCAGCGGCCGGTCCACCTGGGCAGTGGAAAAGTCCGGCACCACAAGCTCATTGGCGATCAGCGCGATCCGGTCGTCACGGATCGCCACCTTGGCGTTGATCAGCACCACGGCGTCGTCGGCGATGTCGGCGCCGTAGGTGGAGTAGGCGTGCGGGAAGAACATCACCTCGATGCCACCGGTGAGGTCCTCCAATTGCGCTGACGCCCAAGGCATCCCGTTCTTGTTGACCCGCCGGTTGACCGACGCCAGGATGCCGCCGACCCGCACCTGGGTCTCGTTGGGCACGTCGCCGTCCAGGATGGCCGGGATCTGGGTGTCCACCTGCGCGGCCAGCAGATGCGCCACCCCGTTGAGCGGATGCCCGGACACGTAGAGCCCCAGCATCTCCCGCTCCAGCGCGAGCTTGTGCTTGTCCTCCCACTCGTCGTCGGGCACCTTGATGGTGAACACCGACTCGGTGCAGCCGCCGTCGCCGCCGAACAGGTCGAACTGGCCCATCGCCTCGGCCTTCTTGGTTCCCAGCACCGAATCGACCGCATCGGTGTGTACCAGGAAGAGGCCCTTGCGCGCGTGCTTGAGCGAGTCGAACGCGCCGGCCTTGATCAGCGACTCGGTCACCTTCTTGTTGCAGGCCGAGATGTCGATCTTGTTCAGGTAGTCGGAGAAGTCGGTGAACTTGCCCTTCTCGTTGCGGGTCTTGATCAGCGAACCGACCACGTTGGCGCCGACGTTGCGCACCGCGCCCAACCCGAAGCGGATGTCCTGGCCGACCGAGGCGAAGTTGACCAGGGACTCGTTGACGTCCGGCGGCAACACGGTGATGCCCAGCTTGCGGCAGTCGGCCAGATAGACCGCGGCCTTGTCCTTGTCGTCGCCCACCGAGGTCAGCAGGCCGGCCATGTACTCGGCCGGATAGTTGGCCTTTAGATACGCGGTCCAGTACGACACCAGCCCGTAGCCAGCGGCGTGCGACTTGTTGAACGCATACCCCGCGAACGGAAGAATGGTGTCCCACAAGGCTTTTACCGCCTTCTCGGAGAACCCGTTGGCGGTCATGCCCTCGTAGAAGCCCTTGTACTCGGCCTCGAGCACCTCGAGCTTCTTCTTGCCCATCGCCTTGCGCAGCGCGTCGGCCTTGCCCATGGTGTAGGAGGCCACCTTCTGGGCGATGAACATGATCTGCTCTTGGTAGACGATCAAACCGTAAGTCTCGGAGAGGATTTCGCGCAGCGGCTCCTCGAGCTCCGGGTGGATCGGCTTGATCGGCTGGCGGCCGTTCTTGCGGTCGGCGTAGTCGTTGTGGGCGTTCATCCCCATCGGCCCGGGACGGTACAGCGCCAGCACCGCCACGATGTCGTTGAACTCCGTGGGCTGCATGCGGCGCAGCAGGTCGCGCATCGGGCCGCCGTCGAGCTGGAACACCCCCAGCGTGTCGCCGCGGCCCAGCAGCTCGTAGGTGGCCTTGTCGTCCAGTGGCACCGACTCCAGGTCGAGATCGATTCCCCGGTTGGCCTTGATGTTGTCCAGGGCGTCGCCGATGATCGTCAGGTTGCGCAGGCCCAGGAAGTCCATCTTCAGCAGGCCGATGGCCTCGCACGACGGGTAGTCCCAGCCGGTGATGATGGCCCCGTCCTGCGGCCGCTTCCACAGCGGGATGGCCTCGGTCAGCGGCTCGCTGCTCATGATCACCGCGCACGCGTGCACGCCGGCGTTGCGGATCAAACCCTCCAGGCCGCGGGCGGTCTGGTAGATGGTGCGCACGTCGGGGTCGGTCTCGATCAGGCCGCGCACCTCGGCGGCTTCCTTGTACCGCTCGTGGCTGGGGTCGGTGATGCCGGACAGCGGGATGTCCTTGGCCATGATCGGCGGCGGCAGCGCCTTGGTGATCCGGTCGGCGATCGCGAAGCCCGGTTGACCGTAGTGGATGCGCGCCGAATCCTTCAGCGCCGCTTTGGTTTTGATGGTGCCGAAGGTGATTACCTGGGCGACCCGGTCGGAGCCCCACTTGTCGGCGGCGTAGCGCACCATCTCGCCGCGGCGACGGTCGTCGAAGTCGATGTCGATGTCGGGCGCCGACGGCCGCTCCGGGTTGAGGAACCGCTCGAACAGCAGGCCGTGCGGAATCGGGTCGATGTTGGTGATGCCCAACGCGTAGGCCACCAGGGAGCCGGCCGCCGAGCCACGCCCGGGCCCCACCCGGATGTCGACCGAGCGGGCGTAGTTGATCAGGTCGGCGACGATCAGGAAGTAGGACGGAAAACCCTTGTCGCAGATGACCTTGATCTCGTATTCGGCCCGGTCGATGTAGTCCTGGCCGACCCCGTCCGGGAACCGCCGCCGCAGCCCGGCCATCACCTCGTGGTGCAGCCAGCTGGCCTGGTCGTGACCGTCGGGCACCGGGAAGACCGGCATCCGGTCGCGCGGCGTCCACACCTCCGCGTAGGACTGCACCCGTTCGGCGATCAACAGGGTGGAGTCGCACGCGCCGGGCACCTCGGCGTCCCAGATCTGGCGCATCTCGGCGGCCGACTTGAGGTAGTAGCCGTCACCGTCGAACTTGAACCGGTTGGGATCCGAGAGCGTCTTGCCGGTCTGCACGCACAGCAGCGCCTCGTGGTTGTGCGCGGCGTCGCGGGTGACGTAGTGGCAGTCGTTGGTGGCCAGCGGCGGGATGTTCAGCTTGCGGCCGATCTCCAGCAGGCCGTCGCGGACCCGCTGCTCGATGGACAGGCCGTGGTCCATCAGCTCGAGGAAGAAGTTGTCGGCGCCGAAGATCTCGCGCCACTTGGCCGCCGACTCGAGCGCCTCGCGGTCCTGGCCCAGCCGCAGCCGGGTCTGCACCTCCCCGGAGGGGCAGCCGGTGGTGGCGATGATGCCGTCGGCGTGTTCGGCGATCAGCTCGGCGTCCATCCGCGACCACTTGCCCAGCTGGCCCTCGAACGAAGCCAGCGAGGACAGCTTGAACAGGTTGCGCAGGCCGGCCGCGTTCTCGGCCACCATGGTCAGGTGCGTGTAGGAGCCGCTGCCGGACACGTCGTCGGCCTTCTGGCTGGGATCCCCCCACAGGATCCGCCGGGTGTCGAACCGGGAGCCCGGCGCGATGTAGGCCTCCACGCCGATGATCGGCTTGATCCCGGCCTTGGTGGCGGCGTTGTAGAACTCGCTGGCGCCGAACATGTTTCCGTGGTCGGTCATCCCGACCGCGGGCATGCCCAGCCGCTCCACCTCGGCGAGCATCGGGGTGATCTTCGCGGCACCGTCCAGCATCGAATACTCGGTGTGGTTGTGCAGGTGCACGAAGGACGAGTGGTTCATAGGGACGCCAGTCTATGACCGAGGACCGACGGGTTTCGGGCGTGTCGGGTCCGTGTGTTGGGTTTTATCCGTAGAGCTCGACGAAGTTGCGCAGCGACCTCTGCACGTCGCCCTTGACGGCGCGCGCGGCGGCCGATCCGACCGGCCCGAACAGCGCCCGACCGCCCAGCTCGAGCCGCAGGCCGAGGGTTGAGCCGTCGCCGGTGGGCCGCACGGTCAGCGAGACGGCGTACTTGGTCCCGCCCTTGCCCGAGCCCGTCATCGCCACCCGGTGCGGCGGTTCCCAGATGGTCACCGTCCAGGTCACCCGATTGCGAAAGCCCTTGGCGCGGGCCACCCCCACAACCTGGGTGCCCTCGCCCAGCTCGTCGGGCAGTTCGCCGCGCCAGGCCTCGTGCAGCACCAGCCAGTCGCCCAGCTCCGACAGGTCGGACACCCGGTCCCACATCTGCTGCGGGCTCATCGGCACCTCGGCGGTCATCTCCACGGCGGCCATGAGTTTCCTCCTCGCTCCCCCCGCGTCCACCCCACGCTGGCGTGACGCTCGGCACCGAACACCACGCTGGCGTGGCGCTCGGCGACACTCAGCGCTTGGGCCCGCCGCGGAACCGGTTGCCGATCCGGATGCCCGGCAGCAGCAGGCTGCGCGGGGCGAAGCGGCCGCCTGTGCTGACCACCTTGGGCACCACGCCCGGCACCACGGTGCGACGGCCGGTGAGCATGCCGCCGATCGCCGCCTCGGCCACGTCCCGCGGCGAGACCTGCGCGATCGGGATGCTGAACCGCTCGGCGTTGGCGATCTCGGCCCACTCGGTGGGCACCGGCCCCGGACACAGACAGGTGACCGACACCCCGCTGCCGTGCAGCTCCTCGTGCACGGCCTCGGAGAACGTCTGCACGAACGCCTTGGTCGCCGAGTAGACGGCCATGTAGGGAACCGGCTGAAAACCCGCGATCGACGCGATGTTCAGCACCGCGCCCGCCCCCCGCGACACCATGCCGGGCAGCGTCGCGTGCGTCAGCTCCATCAGCGCCAGCGCGTTGAGGGTGACCTCTTCGCTCTCGCGCTGCACCGGCAGCTCGTGGAAGACCCCGCTGGTGCCGAAGCCCGCGCTGTTGCACAACCCGGCGATCGATTCGCTGCGCAGCCGGCCGGCCAACCGGGCACGGGCCTTCGAGTCGCCGAGGTCCAGCGGCAGCACCTCGACGCCGACCGAGTACTGCCCGCCCACCTCGTTGGCGAGATCGTCGAGCCGCTCACGGCGCCGGGCGACCAGCAGCAGCGGGAAGCCACGGCGGGCCAGGCCGCGCGCCAGTTCGGCGCCGATGCCGGACGAGGCGCCGGTGATGACGACGGTGGTCGCGATGTCGGGTTTGGGAAGGCTCATCGTCTCACCAATGTATCCCTCTGGTCGCCCGCACGAACGTTTCGCTGCGCGCGTCGAATTCGGTTGCGTCGGTTGCGGATTCATCGCCCTTGGCGGCGCTGGAGTCGCCGAACATGGCGAACGCCCGGTTGCGCACCCGGTCCATCACGGCCGGGTTGACCGCGTCGGCGACGGCGGCGAACTGCCCGAACGGCGAGCTGGCCCGCCGCGGCCGGTGCACGATCGCGTCGGCGATCACCCCGGCCGCCTGCTCGGGCGTCAGCGCCGGGAACTTGTCGTACAACGTGGTCGGGCTGATCATCGGGGTGCGCACCAGCGCCATGTGCACGGTGGTGAATTTGACGTTGTCGTTGACGACTTCGGCCTGCAGCGCGTCGCACAGGCTGTCCAGCGCAGCCTTGCTGGCGATGTACGCCCCGAACCGCGGCGCGCGGGTCTGCACCCCGACCGACGACACGTTGATGATCTGGCCGAAGCCGCGCTCGCGCATGCCGGGGATGAACTTGAGGATGAGCTGCACCGCGCCCAGGTAATTCAACTGCATGGTGCGCTGGTAGTCGTGGATGCGGTCGTAGGACAGCTCCAGCGAGCGCCGGATCGAGCGGCCCGCGTTGTTGATCAGGATGTCGACGCCGCCCAGATCGTCGAGCACCCGATCGGCCATCGCGGCGATGGCGTCCATGTCGGACAGGTCGCACGGGTACACGTGGGCGCTGCCACCGTTCTCCCGGATTTCGGAGGCGACCTTCTCCAGGTTCTCCCGGGTGCGGGCCACCAGCGCCACGACACCGCCCGCCTCGGCGATCTTCTTGGCGGCGGCCTCACCGATGCCCGAGGAGGCGCCGGTGATCAGCACGGTCTTGGCGTCAACGGCCTCCTCGAGGGTGCGGCCCTGCACCGCGTCCAGCAGGTTCCGCAGATAGAACGGCCGGTATCGCCCGGCCGAGTTCGGGGTGTTGATGATGTTGGAGACCGCCGCGAGGGGCTTTTCCACCAGGTTCGTCAGGTCACCAAGGTTCATCGGCTTCGGCTCCCCCGCCCTCGCGCAACTGATGTGACGTGCGTCATGACGCCAACCTAGGACAAAAGCGCCCCGCGTCGATGCGGATTGCGGTCATGCGCCCCGACGCGGTCTCTCACCGTTCCCTTAGGCCGACCGCCAGGTGTGGGCAATCCGCTTGTTACACAGAGCAATCCGGGTGTGACCGCGCCCTAACTGACGGGCAACGCCGCGATGTTCCAATCGTGGTCATGAAAATTCTGGCGCGCTTCCGCAAGGCCGAGCCGGCCAGCATCTACGACCGGATCGGCGGGCACGAGGCGCTCGAGGTGGTGGTCGAGGACTTCTACGTTCGGGTGCTCGCCGACGAGCAACTGTCCGGATTTTTCACCGGCACCAACATGAACCGGCTCAAGGGCAAACAGGTGGAGTTCTTCGCTGCCGCGCTGGGCGGGCCGCACCCCTACACCGGGGCGCCGATGAAGCAGGTGCACCAGGGCCGCGGCATCACGATGCACCACTTCGGTTTGGTGGCCGGGCATTTGGCCGACGCGCTGACCGCCGCCGGCGTGCCGTCGGAGACGGTGAGCGAGATCCTGGGGGCGATAGCGCCGCTGGCGCCGGAGATCGCGACCGGCGAGGCGAAGGCGACGGTCTGAGCGTCGCGCCTAGCATGCCTGGCATGCGGCGCACGTTCGAGGATCTGATCGCCGAAGCCGAGGCCGCCCCGGTCGACGGCTGGGATTTCTCCTGGCTGGACGGCCGTGCCACCGAGGAGCGGCTGTCGTGGGGCTACCAGCGCCTGCTGCGCGACCGGTTGTCGACGGCGTCGGCGGCGCTGGACATTCACACCGGCGGCGGCGAGGTGCTGGCCGGGGCGGGCCCCTTCCCGCCCACCATGGCGGCCATCGAGACCTGGCCGCCCAACGCCGCGCTGGCGACCGCGCGGCTGCATCCGCTCGGCGCGGTGGTGGTGGCGGTGCGCGACGAGCCGCCGCTGCCGTTCGCCGACCACGCCTTCGACCTGGTGACCAGCCGGCACCCGGTCTCGGTGTGGTGGTCCGAGATCGCGCGGGTGCTGCGGCCCGGCGGCAGCTACTTCGCCCAGCACATCGGGCCCGCCACCATGGGCGAGCTGGTTGAGTACTTCATCGGGCCGCAACCGGAGAAGTGGGCCGAGTTTCACCCCGACGCGGTGCGCGCGCAGGTGGCGGCGGCGGGCCTGCGGGTGGTCGAGGTGCGCATGGAGCGGTTGCGGGCCGAATTCTTCGACATCGGCGCCGTCGTGTACTTCCTGCGCAAGGTGATCTGGACGGTGCCGGACTTCTCCGTGGCGCGCTACCGCGAGCGGCTGGCCGAACTGCACGAGCGCATTGAGTCCCAAGGCCCGTTCGTCGCGCACCCGACTCGGGTGCTCGTCGAGGCCCGCAAACCGGAGTGATCAGCCTTCGTCGCGCAGCACGTCGAGCGCGTGCTGCAGATCCGGCGGGTAGGGGCTGACGATCTCCATCCGCCGGCCGTCGGCCGGGTGCGCGAACGACAGCGACCGCGCGTGCAGCCATTGGCGTTGCAGCCCAAGCTTTTTCGCGAGCTTGGGGTCGGCGCCGTAGACCAGGTCGCCGCAGCACGGGTGATGCAGCGCGGAGAAGTGCACCCGGATCTGGTGGGTGCGGCCGGTTTCCAGGTGCACGTCGAGCAGGCTGGCGGCGACGAAGGCCTCCACGGTGTCGTAGTGGGTGAGGCTGTGCCGGCCGTCCTTGGTGACCGCGAACTTCCACTCGCCGCCGCGGTGCCGCCCGATCGGGGCGTCGATGGTGCCGCTGGACGGGTCCGGATGTCCTTGCACCAGCGCGTGATAGCGCTTGTCGACGGTGCGTTGTTTGAACGCCCGCTTGAGCACGGTGTAGGCGCGCTCGGACAGCGCCACCACCATCACCCCGGAGGTGCCGACGTCGAGGCGGTGCACGATGCCCTGCCGTTCGGGCACCCCCGAGGTGGTGATCCGGTAACCGGCGGCGGCCAGGCCGCCGAGCACCGTGGGTCCGGTCCAGCCCACCGACGCGTGCGCGGCCACCGCGGCGGGCTTGTCGACGGCGACGATGTCGTCGTCGGAGTACAGGATGGTCATGCCCTCGATGTCGACCGGGGTGTTCTGCGGCGGCGCCGGCGCCTCGGGCAGGCGCACGTGCAGCCACGCCCCGCCGGTCAGCCGATCGGATTTGCCGGCCGGCACCCCGTCCAGTTCGACACCGCCGTCCTCGGCCAGGGCCGCCGCCGCGCTGCGGGACAGTCCCAGCAGGCGGGCCAGCCCGGCGTCGACGCGCATGCCCGCCAGTCCCTCCGGGACCGGCATCGAGCGCTCAGTCACGGCTCTGGTCGGCCTTTTTCCGTCGACCGACGGTGTCGAAGTCGTAGCCGAAGATCGACAGCACGACCAGCAGGATGGCCCCGCCGACCACCGAGGGGTCGGCGACGTTGAACACCGGCCACCAGCCGACCGACAGGAAGTCCACCACGTGGCCGCGCAGCGGCCCGGGGGCCCGGAAGAAGCGGTCGACCAGGTTGCCCATCGCGCCGCCCAGGATCATGCCCAGGCCCACCGCCCACCAGGGCGACACCAGCCGTCGTCCCATCCAGAAGATGCCGACCACCACGCCGGTCGCGATCAGGGTCAGCACCCAGGTGTAGCCGGTCGCCATCGAGAAGGCGGCCCCGGAGTTGCGAACCAGCGTCCAGGTCACCGTGTCGCCGATGATCGGCACCGGCTGGCCGGGCGGCAACAGCTTGACGGCCAGCACCTTGGTGACGATGTCCAGGGCCAGGACTGTCGCGGCGACCGACAGCAGCAGACGCAGCCGTCGCGGCGGCCGGTCCTGCGGCGCGGTCGATCCCGTTGGTTGTTCAGGCACGCTCATATCATCCCCTACCGCGTCCGTAGACCGGCGACGTGCGGGCGGCGGCGATGCGCGATGATTCCCCCATGGCCCGCCTCACCGTGATCGCCACCGGGGGCACCATATCGACCGGCACCGGCGCCGACGGGGTGCACCGGCCCTGCTACAGCGGGGCGGATCTGACGGCCCCGTTCCGCGCCGATCACGACGTCGAGGTGGTCGACCTGCTGGCGGTGGACAGCTCGGAGCTGACCCTGGCCGACTGGGATCGGATGCGCGGCGCGGTGACGGCGGCGCTGGACGGCGGCGCCGACGGCGTGGTGATCCTGCACGGCACCGACACCATGGAGGAGACCGCGCTGTGGCTCGATCTGACCTACGACGGGCCGGCCCCGGTGGTGTTGACCGGCGCGATGCGCAGCGCCGACGCGCCGGACGCGGACGGTCCGGGCAACGTGCGCGACGCCCTGGCGGTGGCCGCGCATCCGGCCGCCCGCGGTCTGGGCGTGCTGCTGTGTTTCGCCGGCCGGGTGCTACAGCCGCTGGGCCTGTCCAAGGTGGCCACCGAGGACTTGAGCGGCTTCGCCGGCCGGCTGGTGGGCACGGTCGCCGGCGATGTCGCGCTGACCGGCCCGAAAACCCGGCCCTACCTCGGTGACCTGGGTGCCGCCGCGGCCCCGCGGGCCGACATCGTCGCGGCGTATCTGGGCAGCGACGCGGTGGCCCTGGACGCCTGCGTGGCCGCCGGGGCCCGGGCCGTGGTGCTCGAGGCGCTGGGTTCGGGTAACGCCGGGCCGGCGGTGGTCGACGCGGTGCGCCGGCACTGCGGCACCGGGGTGGTGATCGCGGTGTCCACCCGCGTGCCCGGCGGGCGGGTCGGCGCGAGCTACGGGCCCGGGCACGAGATGGCCGCCGCGGGGGCGGTGCCGGTGCCCACGCTGCGGCCGCCGCAGGCCCGGGTGCTGCTGATCGCCGCGCTGGCCGCCGGGCTACCGGCCGCCGACGTCCTCGGCCGGTGGGGCTGACGACTCCTGCAGGCCCTCGACGTAGTCCGGCCAGTCCAGCGAATCGACCGGGTTGGCGCGCACCAGCTCGGCGCTGTCGGCGGGGAAGGTGCGGGCCGGGCCCGGGCCGGAGGTGCGGGTCTCGAACCGGGCGGTGACCACGCCGTGCCCGGCGCCCTGCACCCAGCCGTGCCCCAGGTCGGGGTGGGCGACGTCGTCGCCCACCCGCCAGCCCGCGTCGTGTCCGGGCCCGAACATCGCCTCGGCCGCGGTCTCGACCGACTGCGAATCCGATTGCGGCGCAGGCATTTCCAGGTCCGGGAACAGCGACTCCTGACGCACCTCGCTCAGCCCGGAAAACCCCACCCCGAGCAGGCGGATCGGCCCGATCTCGCGCGGGTCGAGCAGCAGCCGCCGGGCCACGCCGACTAGCGCGGCGGCCTCGGTGGTCGCGTAGGGCAGGGTCGCGGAGCGGGTCAGCGTGCTCATGTCGGACTTCTTCAGCTTGACCGTGACGGTGCGCGCGCCCCGGCCGTCGCGCAGCAGGCGGTGATGGGCGTGCTCGGCGATCGGTTCGATCGCCTCGCGCAGCTGCTCGAGAGTGGTCAGGTCGGCGGCGAAGGTCGACTCGGAGCTGATCTGTTTGGCTTCGGCGCGTTCGGCGACGGGCCGGTCGTCGATGCCGCGGGCCAACCGGTGCAGCGCGGGGCCGATGGTGGCGCCCAGGATGTTGGCGGCCTCGGCGTCGGTCAGCGCGGCCAGCTCGCCGATGGTCTCGATGCCCAGCCGATGCAGCTTCTCCTCGGCGACCGGCCCGATCCCCCACAGCCGGCGCACCGGCAACCCGCCGAGCAGCTCGCGTTCCTCGGCGCGGCGCACCACCCGGACCCCGTCCGGTTTGGCCAGGCCGGAGGCGATCTTGGCGATCTGCTTGCCCGAGCCGGCACCCACCGAGGCGATCAGCCCGGTCTGCTCACGAACCCGTCGACGCAACTGTTCGCAGAACGCCTCGACGTCCTGAGCCGGCGCGCCGGCGAGTTGGGCCGGCTCGCCGAACCCCTCGTCGAAGGACAGTTGCTCGACGACGGGCACCACGGCGCGGATGGTGTCGAAGACCCTCCTGCTGGCCACGCCATAGACCACGCCGCGCGGCGGCAACACCACCGCGGAGACGCCGACCAGCCTCTTGGCCTGATGCATGGGCATGGCCGAGCGGGCGCCGAACACGCGCGCCTCGTAGCTGGCGCCGGCCACCACGCCGCGACCACCCAAACCACCCACCAGCACCGGACGCCCGCGCAGCGTCGGGCGGGTGAGCTGCTCGACGGACGCGAAGAACGCGTCCATGTCCAGGTGCAGCACCCATCGGGACTCCACCCGATCGATGCTATTGCCCGGGCCTGCTGCGGCCCGGGCTGACCGCGAGAGTGCATCTACCGACGCAGCCTCTCGGGAAACGCGTCGCTGGTTGCACTTTCGCGGCTCACAGCGGGCAGCCCGCCGCGCGCAGCGCCTCCCGGATCCTGCCCACTAAGACGTCCGGCCGATTACGCAACAGGTCCGCGCTCACCCGGATGATCCGCCAACCCCGGCGCTCCAATTCTGCGACGCGGTCGATGTCCTTGGCGCGGATGCGCGGATCGGTCCAGTGTTGGGCGCCGTCGTATTCGACGCCCACCCGCCACTGCTCCCACCCCAGATCGATGCGAGCCAGCACGAAACCCCAGTCGTTGTGCACCGTGATCTGGGTGCTGGGTTTGGGCAATCCGGCGCCGACGATCGCCAGCCTCGTCCGGGTCTCTTGCGGCGACTCGGCCCCTGCATCGATGAGAGGCAGCACCCGTCGCAACTGACGCACGCCTCTGGCGCCGCGGTGGGCCCGCATGAGCGGTTCGACACACTCGGTCGTCAGCCCCGTCGCCCTCGCCAACGAATCGATCGCTATGACCGCGGCCACCAAGCCGGGTCGCCGTCCCAGGTCGTACGCGGTGCGCACAGGCGTCGTCACCGGCACACCGCGGACTTCGGTGATCTCGTCAGGCAGCAACGTCTCATTGCGGGCGACGATCAATGGCGGCGGCCGCTTGCGATCAGTGATCAGTTCGGCGGGTGCGCGCGGATCGACCCATTGCGCGCCCAGCAACGCGGCCGCCGAGTTGCCGGCGACCACCGCGCGCCTGCCTGACCACAGCCAGGCAGCTATCGCCCGGTCGCTGGCGGTGAAGTCGGCACCGCGCTGGTAGACGTTGCGATAGATCCGCGTGCACGAGCGCCGCAGGTCGCGCTCCGTCAGCGCGCCTGCGCTCAGCGCCTCGGTGCCCACAAACAGCTGCCCCTCGCCCATGGGCGGAGGCTGCCACACAGCTCCGACAACCGACGAGAGTGCATCTACCGACACCGTTACTCGGTAAATGCGTCGCCAGTTGCACTTTCGCGGCTCAGACTTTGGAGATGCTCACCCGCACGCCGTCGCCGATCGCGACGGGGTCGGCCGGCTCCCCGAATTCGAAACGGGTGGCCAGGATTTCACCGGCGATCAGGTCGCGGTGGGTGTGCGCCCACTCGGCCCGCCCGGCGGGCACCGATATCACCACGCTGATCCGGTCGGAGACGTCCAGCCCGGTCGACTTGCGCAGCTCCTGCAATTCGCGGATCCGGTCCTTGGCCCAGCCCTCGGCCTCGAGCTCCGGGGTGACGGTGCCGTCGAGGACCACCAGGCCGGCCCCATTCGGCAGGGCCGCGGTGAATTCCGGGTCGGCGGCCACCAGCCGCGAGCTGTACTCCTCGGGCCGCAGCACGGCCGGGCCGGCGGTCAGGGTGCCGTCTGCGTTGACGACGCCCTCCCCCGCCTTGACGGCCTTGATGGCCGCCTGCACGTCTTTGCCCAGCCGCGGCCCGGCCACCCGGGCGTTGACGGTCAGCTCGAAGGTGCCGTAGGTGTCGATCGCGTCGGTCAACTCGACGCTCTTGACGTTGAGCTCGTCGGCGATCAGGTCGACGAACGGCGCCAGGTGTTGCGGATTCTCCACCGCCACAGTCAGTTTCGGCAGCGGCAGGCGCACCCGCAGCTTCTTTGCCTTGCGCAGCGAGGAGGCGGCCGAGCACACCTCGCGAACCTGGTCCATCGCCGCGACCAGGCCGGGGTCGGCGGGCAGCTCGCCGCTGCGCGGCCAGTCGGTCAGATGCACCGAGCGTCCGCCGGTCAGGCCGCGCCAGACCAGCTCGGTGACCGAGGGCAGCAGCGGCGCGGCCAGCCGCGCGGTCACCTCCAGCACGGTGTGCAGCGTGTCGATGGCGTCGGCGTCCTCGCTCCAGAACCGCGAACGCGACCGTCGCACATACCAGTTCGTCAGCGCCTCGGTGAACTGGCGCAGCTGCTCGCAGGCCCGCGAAATGTCGCAGGCGTCCATCTCCCGGGTCAGGTCGTCGCGCAGTTCGGCGAGCTTGGCCAGGATGTAGCGGTCCAGCACCTGGGTCGAATCCGTGCGCCAGGTACCGACTTTCGGCGCGTAGAGGGCCAGGAAGCTGTAGGCGTTCCAGAACGGCAGCAGCACCTGGCGCACACCGTCGCGGATGCCCTGTTCGGTGACAATGAGATTGCCCCCGCGCAGGATCGGCGAGGCCATCAAGAACCAGCGCATGGCATCGGAGCCGTCGCGGTCGAACACCTCCGACACGTCGGGGTAGTTGCGCAGCGACTTGCTCATCTTCTGTCCGTCGGAGCCCAGCACGATGCCATGGGCCACACAGGTTTTGAACGCCGGCCGGTCGAACAGCGCGGTGGCCAGCACGTGCAGGGTGTAGAACCAGCCGCGGGTCTGCCCGATGTATTCGACGATGAAGTCGCCGGGGTAATGCGTCTCGAACCAGTCGCGGTTCTCGAACGGGTAGTGGACCTGCGCGTACGGCATGGACCCCGAGTCGAACCAGACGTCGAGCACGTCGGGGATGCGGCGCATGGTGCTGCGACCGCTCGGGTCGTCGGGGTTGGGCCGGGTCAGCTCGTCGATGTAGGGCCGGTGCAGGTTGTCCGGCCGCACCCCGAAGTCGCGCTCGAGTTCGTCGAGGCTGCCGTACACGTCGATCCGCGGGTAGGCCGGGTCGTCGGACTTCCACACCGGAATCGGGGTGCCCCAGTAGCGGTTTCGTGAGATCGACCAGTCGCGGGCGCCGGTCAGCCACTTGCCGAACTGGCCGTCCTTGACGTGTTCGGGATACCAGGTGATCTGCTGGTTGAGTTCGACCATGCGGTCCCGGAATCGGGTGACCGCCACGAACCAGGACGACACCGCCCGATAGATCAGCGGGTTGCGGCAGCGCCAGCAGTGCGGGTAAGGGTGCTCGTAGGTTTCGTGGCGCAGCAGCACCGGCGCGTTGGCCGCGGCGGCGCCGCTGCCGTTCTTCAGGTCCCGGATGATCTGCGGGTTGGCGTCGAAGACGTTGAGGCCCTGGTAATCCGGGACGGCGGCGTCGAAGCGTCCGTTGGAGTCGACCGGCGTGACCGGGGCGATGCCCGCGGCGTCGGCGACGGCCATGTCGTCCTCGCCGTAGGCCGGCGCCAGGTGCACGATCCCGGTGCCGTCCTCGGTGGTGACGAACTCGCCGGCCAGCACCCGAAATGCGTTGGGGCTGTCCATGAAATACGGGAACGGCGGCAGGTACCGGGTGCCCAGCAGCTCGGCGCCCCGGTAGCTGCCCAGGATCTCGGGCTCGGGGCCCAGCTCGCGGGCGTAGGCGGCCAGCCGCGGCTGGGCCAGCACGAAACGACGGTCACCGGAGCGCACCTGCACATAGGTCACCTCCGGGTGGACGGCGACGGCCAGGTTGGACGGCAGCGTCCACGGCGTCGTCGTCCAGATCAACAGGTGCGCGCCGTCCAGCTCGCCGCCCACCACCTTGAACCCGACCGTCAGCGCCGGGTCCTGCCGGCTCTGGTACACGTCGTCGTCCATCCGCAATTCGTGGTTGGACAGCGGCGTTTCGTCGCGCCAGCAGTACGGCAGCACCCGGTAGCCCTCGTAAGCCAGGCCCTTGTCCCAGAGCTGCTTGAACGCCCAGATCACCGACTCCATGTAGGGCAGGTCGAGCGTCTTGTAGTCGTGGTCGAAATCGACCCAGCGGGCCTGGCGGGTCACATAGGCCCGCCACTCGTCGGTGTAGCGCAACACCGATTCGCGGCAGGCGTCGTTGAACGCGGCGATGCCCATGTCGTCGATCTGCGATTTGTCGGTGATGCCCAGCTGGCGTTCCACTTCCAGTTCGGCCGGCAGCCCATGGGTGTCCCAGCCGAAGCGGCGCTCCACCTTGTTGCCGCGCATGGTGCGGTAGCGCGGGACGATGTCCTTGACGTAGCCGGTGAGCAGGTGGCCGTAGTGCGGCAGCCCGTTGGCGAACGGCGGCCCGTCGTAGAACACGTATTCCTCGGCGCCGTCGCGGCGGGCGATGCTGGCCCGGAAGGTGTCGTCGCGGGCCCAGTAGTCGAGCACCTCGAGCTCGAGCGCCGGGAAGTCGGGCGCGCCGCCGGCCGGCTTCGGGTAGGTCTGCACGGAATCCGCCGGCTGAGCCTCGCGGTCAGCCTGGAACCCGAGATTGTCGGTCACGATGCGCGTTGTCTCCTGTGCCACGGTGCAAACCGGGGACGACGACGCGCTGGCTGCGCGAGCGCCGCGGTACCACCCCGCTTGCCGCGCTTTCGCGTGGCCACTCGAGTGCGGCTGTGACGGGCCTACCCGTTCGGTTCTACTGAGCCGCCCCGCCGGGCCGGCCGTTCTTCCGAAGGCTCCCCGGTGATGGCCGGATCGACGCCAGTACGACGATTCTACGAAACCCCGCAACCGCGGGTCCGCTCCAAGGGGCTACCTGGTCTCAGGGGTCGCCTGCGACCGGGAAGCCCCTCGGAGCGGTGTAGGTTCGCTGTCCATTTTCAGGCCTGGACTTCCAGCACACCGACCCGCCACAGCGCCGCGTACACGTGGCGCAGCGGGATGCTCAACAGGCGGGCGGCGCCGTCGACCAGCGGGTCGCCGCCGGCACCGAACGGCGCGCCGCTGCCCCGGCGAGTCTTGGGCGCGGGGGCCGCGATGGTGTCGGTGTCGCGCACCACCCGCAGGGTCGGGGCGGGCGCCACGGTGGCCACTTCGTCGTAGAAAGCTGCGGTCATGATCGCCTCCTGGCGGAGAAATTCCAACGGGGACTACGGGGACTGACGTGTCCCGTCCCGGGGTTGGTTCCGATCTTCGGAGAACGCTTGGCCGGCAAGGGTTTTCGCGTTGGCGACGGCTCAGCCGAGCGGGTCGCGCCGGAGACCGGGTCGGGACGAAACACGGTTCGGACTTCGGTCCGGACTGTCACTGGAACTCATGTGTCCCTCACCTCCTCGCGGTCCCGGCGCATGCGGGGTCGCATGCGATCTACGCGCAGCATGAGGAGCAGAACCCGACGATCGTCGGCAATCCGCACCCCTCTCGTCAGAGCTTTGACACCACACGACGTGTCCTGGCCCGAACGACAATCCGAGCCGGAAGCCACCTGGGCTCAACCCTTAAGCCGGGAGGAGCTGTCCTGACCCGGGGCGTCTTTCGACGTTCGGGGTCAGTGGCCTGTATTCGTGTAGACGCCTCACCTAACGAGGTGCTTACCCGACCGATAATGCACGAGCGCTCCGACACGGTCAAATCCCCCGCCAGCGTGTCCGCGATTCTTTACGCGTTCCGTGGGGGCGCCCACAGCATTCGGTCAGCTACCTGCGCTGACCTGGCCGGATGGCGATGGCCGATCAGTTCTCGATCAGGCCGTCGAGCCGTCCGACGGTGTCGATGAACTCCTCGACCATGTCCAGCACCACCGCGCGGGTGGGGCGGATCCGGTCCAGCGAGCCCACCACCTGCCCGACGAAGTAGGTGGCCAGCTCGCGGGCCTTGGCGCCCGGCTGGGTGGCGGCGGCGTTGATCCGCAGCTGCGGCTCGGTGATCAGCGCGGTCTGCAGCGGCATGCCCAGCGGGTCGGGGTTTTCCGGGCGGTCCCACTCGTCGGTCCACGCGGTGCGCAGCATCCGGGCCGGCTTGCCCGTCATCGAGCGCGACCGCACGGTGTCGGAGGAAGTGGCGGCCAGGAACTTCTCCTTGACCACCGGCACCGTCTCGGCCTCCTCGGTGGTCAGCCACACCGACCCGCACCACACGCCCTCGGCGCCCAGCGCCAGGGCCGCCGCGATCTGGCGGCCGCGGGCGATGCCGCCCGCGGCCAGCACCGGCACCGGCGCGACGGCGTCGACCACTTCGGGCACCAGGACCATGGTCGCCACCTCACCGGTGTGCCCGCCCGCCTCGGTGCCCTGCGCGACGATCAGGTCCACCCCGGCGGCGGCGTGCCGTTGGGCGTGCGCGGTGGTGCCGGCCAGCGCGGCCACCAGCACGTCGCGGTCGTGCGCGCGTTCGACGAGGTCGGGCGGGGGCGGGCCGAGCGCGGAGGCGATGAGCCGGATGTCGTGGGCGAAGGCCACGTCGAGCAGCGGCTGGTAGGTCTTGGGCGAGATGTTCAGGCCGCCGGCACGGATGTCCGCGGCGGGCGCGGTCACCCCGTAGCGGGCCAGCAGGTCGTCGACGAACGCGCGGTGCTCGTCGGGCAGCAGGGTGCGGGCCTGGCCGGCGTCGATGCCGCCCTGCTCGGCGCCGACGTATTTGGGTGGTAGCAACAGGTCGACGCCGTAGGGCTTGCCGCCGGTCTGCTGCTCGATCCAGTTCAGTTCGTTGTCCAGCCGTTGCGGGCTGTGCGCGGTGGCGCCCAGGATGCCGAATCCACCCGCATTGGTCACCGCGGCCACCACGTCGCGGCAGTGGCTGAACGCGCAGATCGGGAATTCCACGCCGAGCAACTCGGCGACCCTGGTTCTCATTGCCCGACGCTAAGAGCTCTTGACAGAGAAGTCAATCGGTTACGGCCGTGGGTGATTCGGCGTCAGCTCGCGGGCTCCCGGCCGTCCGGAGGCCAGCTCGCCACCCCGTCCTCCAACGGCACCTCGAGGCTCTGCAGGATCGAGGCGACCATCCGCCACGCGCCGATGACCGTGACCAGCTCGACGAGAACCGTTGTGTCCCCGTTGAATTCGTGCTCGCACTGCGCCCAGCTGGCGGCGCTGACCGAACCGTGGCGCACCACGTCGTCGGTGGCGGCCAGCACGGCCCGCTCGGTGGGCCCAAACCCCGGGTAGTTCCGCCAATCTCGCACCCCGAGCAGATCGTCGCCGGGCACGCCGAGCCGGGACGCGACCCGCCAGTGCTGCGTCCACTCGTAGTCGCAGCCGGTGAGCCAGCCGATGCGCATGATGATCAATTCGCGCAACCGGGAATCCAGCGCGCCGTGCCAGAGCATGGTGGCGAGCAGGTCGTTGATGGCACGGGCCAGGGGCGGATGGTTGAGCAGCACCTGGAAGATGCTGAGCTCGGCCATGTAGTTGGGCACGGCAGCTTCGTCGGCGGCGGCCTTGGCTTCGTCCAGGGGCAGTTTGGGCAGGCGCGCTGTGGGCATCGGGTGAGCACTCCTCGGTACTGGCGGGACCGTCGCGTTCTACGGTCATGGTAGCCAGCGCCGGGCGCGGCGACGACGGCCTGCGCGCCTATCACCAGAGCCTTTGCGGCCCAATATCTTTCAGAGCAAGCCCAGCAATTGCAGGTCGGTCACGTATTTGACGATGACCGGGGCGGTGATGTGCGGGATGTCGTTGTCGGCGCCGATTTTGGCTTCTTGCACCGCGGCGCGGAACCGCTCGGTGGGCCCCAGGCAGCCGCGGGCCGGGTCGGCCGGCGGCACGTGCCGGGCGTTGCGCAGCGCCAGCAGCTGCAGCACCGACTGGTGGCGCTGCCGTTCCGGCAGGGCGTGCAGCGCGGTCTCCATCCGGTGCAGCCACTGGTCGAAGTCGTCGACCCGCTCGATCGGGTAGCCCGCCTCGATCAGCCAGTCGACGTACTCGTCGAGCCCGATGCCGTCGTCGTGCGGGTTCATCACGTGGTAGGTCGCGAACGCGGTGCCGGCGTCCCGGCCCACCTGGGCGCCCAGCGTGGCGATCGCCTCGGCGACGAACTCGACCGGCAGCGCGTCGAAGTGCGCGCGCTGCCGGTTGCCGTGCGCGTCGAGCCGGTAGAACGAGCGCGGCGCCACGCCGCTGGCCACCACGCTGAACAGCAGCCGGGTGAACATGTCCGACAGGTTGAGCTGGCCCGCGTAGCTGGTGTCGGCCAGGATCATGTCGCAGCGGAACACCGAGACCGGCAGCCCGCACAGGTCGTGCGCCTCGCGCAGCAACACCTCACCGGCCCACTTGCTGTTGCCGTAGCCGTTGCCGTAGCCGCCGTCGATGGTGCGGATCGGCCCGGCGACCCGGATGTCGGCGTCCTCGGTGAACGCCGACGGCTCGATCTGGTCGCCGACGTTGGCGGTCGACACGTAGCTGTACGGCTTGAGTCTGGTGGACAGCGCCAGCCGGATCAGTTCGGCGGTGCCGGCGACGTTGGGGCCGAACAGTTCCTGGTAGGGCAGGACGCCGTTGACGACGGCCGCCGCGTCGACGATCAGGTCGACGGTGTCGGCCAGCCGCTGCCAGGTCCGATCGTCCAGGCCGAGGTTGGCGCGGCCCTTGTCGCCGGCGATGACTTCGAGGTGGTCGGCGGCCAGTTCGTGGAAGTACCGCAGCAGGGCGGGATCGCCGCTGTCGAAAGTGCGCTCGAGGCGGCGCCGCGCGTCGTCGTCCGAGGCGGCCCGCACCAGACAGATGAGTTTCCCGTCGGCCAGTTCCAGGCGTTCCAGCCATTGCAGCACCAGGTAGCGGCCCACGAAGCCGGTGGCGCCGGTCAGCAGCACGGTGCGCACCTCGGCGCCGGGGCCGGGCAGCGCGGGTGCGGCGGACAGCGTCGCGGCGTCGATGAACTTGTCCAGGGTCAGGTCGCTGGCGTACACCTCGGTGGCGTCGCGGCCGTGCACCGATGCGAAGTCGGCCCGAAGGCCTTGCGCCACAGCGGGATCGGCGTTCAGCCGCTGGCTCAGGCTGCGCACCGAGGGCGCCTCGAAGACGGCCCGCACCGGCAGGTGGATGTCCAGCGCGTTGTAGATGGCTGCGACCAGCCGCATGGCCGACAGCGAGTCGCCGCCCAGGTCGAAGAAGGATTCCTGCACCCCGACCCGCCGCGGCAGCCCCAGCACCTGGGCGTAGAGCCAGGCCAGGATCTCCTCCACCGCGCCGGCCGGGGCCAGGTAGTCCTCGGGGCCCTGGTAGTCGGGGGCGGGCAGGGCGCCGGTGTCGAGTTTGCCGCTGGGTGTCAACGGCAGCGCGTCCAGCACCAGCACCGCGGCGGGCACCATGTAGCCGGGCAGCCGTTCGGCCAGCGCGGTGCGGAGCTGCGCCGGGTCGGCGGTCCCGGTGACGTATGCGACCAGCCGCTTGTCGCCGGGGCGGTCCTCGCGGGCGATCACCGCCGCCTGCTCGACGCCGTCCAATTCGGCCAGGGCGGACTGGATTTCGCCGAGTTCGATGCGGTAGCCGCGAATCTTGACCTGCTGATCGGCCCGGCCCAGGTATTGCAGCTGCCCGTCGGTGCCCCACCGGGCCAGGTCCCCGGTGCGGTACATCCGCTCGCCGGCGCCGCCGAACGCGCAGGCCACGAACCGCGCCGCCGTCAGGCCGGGCCGGCCCAGATAGCCGGTCGATACCCCGGCGCCGGCCACGTACAACTCGCCGACCACACCGGCAGGCACCGGCCGCAGGTGTGCGTCGAGCACTCTCAGCGCGGTCCCCGGCACGGGCGCACCGATCGGCGGCGCCTCGGGGCCGGGGGTCAGCGGCGCGCTGACGGCGGCGACGATGGTGGTCTCGGTGGGCCCGTAGACGTTGATCATCACCCGGCCGGGCGCCCAGCGGTCCACCACCTCGACCGGACAGGCCTCGCCGGCGACCGCCAGCGTCGTCGACTCCAGACCGTCCGGTGAGAGCACGCCCACCTCGGACGGCGTCTGGGTCAACATGTCGACGCGTTCCGCAACGAGCAAGGCGTGCAGGTCTTTTGGCGAGCGGACCACGTCGTCGGGCACCACCACCACCCGCCCGCCGTGCAGGAGCGCGCCGAAGATCTCCCACACCGAGAAGTCGAAGGCCAGCGAATGGCACTGGCCCCACACCTTTCCGGGTGCGGCGGGCAGGCCGGCGGCTCCCAGCGACGCGAACAGCTGGGTGGCGTTGCGGTGGGTGACCGCGACGCCTTTGGGGCAGGCCGGCGGCTCCCAGCGACGCGAACAGCTGGGTGGCGTTGCGGTGGGTGACCGCGACGCCTTTGGGGACGCCGGTGGTGCCGGAGGTGTAGATGAGGTAGGCGATATTGTCCGGGGCGGGCGCGGGTGGTGCGGTGACGGGTTGTTCCGGGATCGACGGGTCGTCGACGTCGATGACGGTCTGGTGGTAATGCTGTAGGCGGCAATGGAATTCGGTGCTGGTGAGCACGGCCGCGGGTGCGGCGTCGGCGAGCATGAACTCGATCCGGGCGCTGGGCAGGCCGGGGTCGACGGGCAGGTAGGCGGCCCCGGCCTTGAGCACCCCCAGGATGGCCGCGACGGCCTCGGCGGAACGCTCCATCAGCACGGCCACGCAGCGGCCCGGCCCTGCGCCGTAACGAATAAGATGGTGCGCCAATTGGTTTGCCGAGGAGTCCAGTTCACGGTAGGTCCACGAACGCCGCCCGCAAGTGACGGCCACCGCGTGCGGGGTGCGCGCCACCTGGGTGGCGAATACCTCCGGGATGGAGGTGGGCGGGTGTTGTGGTCGGGTCAGTGCTGCGCGGTTGCCGAGGGCGTCGAGGCGGGCGTGCTCGTCGGGGTCGAGCAGGTCGATCGAGGACAACCGGCGGCCGGGGTCGGCGGTCATGGCCGCCAGCACCCGCCGCAACCGCTGGGTCAGCGCCTCCACGGTGGCGGTGTCGAACACGTCGGTGCGGAATTCGACGGCTCCCCCGATACCGGCGGGGGAGCCGTCGGATGTCCAGCGTTCGGCCAGCGACCAGGCCAGATCCATCCGGGCGGTGCGGGTATCCACCGGCAGCGGGCTCACCCGCACCTGCCCCAGGCTCAGCTCGGTGGGCTCGATGTTCTGCCAGGCCAACATCACCTGCACCAGCGGATGGTGCGCCAGGCTGCGGGCCGGGTTGAGTCGCTCCACCAGCACCTCGAACGGCACATCCTGATGCTCATAGGCAGCCAGGCTGCGTTGCCGCACCCGCGCCAGCAGCTCGGCCACCGTGGGATCACCGGAGACGTCCACCCGCAGCACCAGGGTGTTGACGAAAAAACCCACCACGTCATCCAGCGCCGGGTCGCGCCGCCCAGCGATCGGAAAGCCCACCGCCACATCCGAACTCACGCTCACCTTGGCCAGCAACACCGCCAACGCAGCCTGCACCACCATGAAACTGGTGGCATTATGCGCCCGCGCCAACTGCGATATTTGCTGCTGCAACTGCGCCGGCCAATCAATGGTCACGCTGGCGCCGCGGAAATCGGCCACCACCGGATACGGCCGATCGGTGGGCAATTCCAACCGCTCGGGCATGCCCGCCAACGCGCTTTCCCAGTAGCGCAGCTGACCGGCGATCAGGCTGTGCGGGTGCTGGCGCCGCGGAAATCGGCCACCACCGGATACGGCCGATCGGTGGGCAATTCCAACCGCTCGGGCATGCCCGCCAACGCGCTTTCCCAGTAGCGCAGCTGACCGGCGATCAGGCTGTGCGGGTCGTCGAGGTCACCGAACTGGGCGCGCTGCCACAACGTGTAATCGACATACTGCACCGGCAACGGCACCCAATCCGGGACCCGCCCCGCCGACCGACTCGCATACGCCCGCGCCAAGTCACGCACCAACGGCGTCAACGACCACCCGTCCGCGGCAATATGATGCACCACCGCCACCAACAAATGCTCCTCGACACCACACCGCAAAAGCACTGCACGCAACGGAATTTCAGCAGCCANAAGTCACGCACCAACGGCGTCAACGACCACCCGTCCGCGGCAATATGATGCACCACCGCCACCAACAAATGCTCCTCGACACCACACCGCAAAAGCACTGCACGCAACGGAATTTCAGCAGCCAGGTCGAACGGGTGGCTGACCACGGTCTCGATAGCCCGGCCCAGCTGAGTGGGCGACCAGCCACTGGCGTCGACGACCTGCCAGCCGATGTCGGCCTCGTCGACCTCGATCACCAGCTGCTGAGGTATGCCCTCGCGCGCGGGGAACAGGGTGCGCAGGCTCTCGTGGCGGCCCACCACGTCGGCCAGCGCCGCGCCGAACGCCGCCGCGTCGAGGCACCCGTGCAGCTGCAACGCGATGGCCATGTTGTGCACCGGCGACGGCCCGTGCAGCTGACCGATGAACCACAGCCGCGACTGGGCGAACGACAACGGCACCACCGCCGGCCGCTCGGCGGCCACCAGCGGCGCCCGCGCCGACCCGTCGGCCCCCAGCCGCGCGGCCAGCCGCCGAATGGTGGGCGCCTCAAACAGGGCCCGGACGCCGAGGTGGACGTCGAGGCGGGAGTTGACCTCCGCGACCAGCCGCATGGCCGACAGCGAGTCGCCGCCCAGGTCGAAGAACGAGTCGTCGACGCCGACCAGCCGGGGCGGCCGCACGTCCAGGACGTGGGCGTAGATGTCGGCCAGGGTCTGCTCGACCGCGCTCGCCGGGGCGTGGTATTGGTCGGCGCCTTGGTAGTCGGGGGTGGGCAGGGCGCCGGTGTCGAGTTTTCCGTTGGGCGTCAACGGCATTGCGTCGATCGTGACCACGGCCGCGGGGACCAGGTAGGCGGGCAGCCGTTCGGCCAGCGCGGTGCGGAGCTGCGCCGGGTCGGCGGTCCCGGTGACGTAGCCGACCAGCCGCTTGTCGCCGGGACGGTCCTCGCGGGCGATCACCGCCGCCTGCTCGACGCCATCCAACTCGGCCAGGGCGGACTGGATTTCGCCGAGTTCGATGCGGTAGCCGCGAATCTTGACCTGCTCGTCGGCCCGGCCCAGGTATTGCAGCTGCCCGTCGGTGCCCCACCGGACCAGGTCCCCGGTGCGGTACATCCGCTCGCCGGCGCAGCCGAACGGGCAGGCCACGAACCTTGACGCCGTCAGACCGGGCCGGCCCAGATAGCCGGCGGCCACCCCGGCGCCGGCGATGTACAGCTCGCCGGTCACACCGGCAGGCACCGGCCGCAGCCATCCATCCAGCACGAAGAATCCCAAGTGCGCCAAGGGCATTCCGATCGGGCTGACGTTGCCGTCGATGTCGCCGTCGACGATCTCCCGGAACGAGGCGTGCACCGTCGTCTCGGTGATGCCGTACATGTTGATCAGCCGCGGGCGTGCGGGATGCCCGTCCAGCCAGCCGCCCAGCCGGTGCGGGATCAGCGCTTCGCCCCCGAAGATCACCGTCTGCGGGTTGAGCCGCCGGGCGGAGTCGGCGCGCTGCAGCGCATCGAATGCCGACGGCGTTTGGCTGAGCACGTCGACATGTTCGTCGATCAGCAAGGCGCATAGGTCTTCCGAAGAGCGGACCACGTCGTCGGGCACCACCAGCAGCCGGCCGCCGTGCAGCAGCGCGCCGAAGATCTCCCACACTGAGAAGTCGAAGGCCAGCGAATGGCACTGGCCCCACACCTTTCCGGGTGCGGCGGGCAGGCCGGCGGCTCCCAGCGACGCGAACAGCTGGGTGGCGTTGCGGTGGGTGACCGCGACGCCTTTGGGGCAGGCCGGCGGCTCCCAGCGACGCGAACAGCTGGGTGGCGTTGCGGTGGGTGACCGCGACGCCTTTGGGGACGCCGGTGGTGCCGGAGGTGTAGATGAGGTAGGCGATATTGTCCGGGGCGGGTGCGGGTGGTGCGGTGACGGGTTGTTCCCGGATCGACGGGTCGTCGACGTCGATGACGGTCTGGTCGTACTCCTTTAGACGGCAATGGAATTCGGTGCTGGTGAGCACGGCCGCGGGTGCGGCGTCGGCGAGCATGAACTCGATCCGCGCGCTGGGCAGGCCGGGGTCGATGGGCAGGTAGGCGGCCCCGGCCTTGAGCACCCCCAGGATGGCCGCGACGGCCTCGGCGGAACGCTCCAGCAGCACGGCCACGCAGCGGCCCGGCCCTGCGCCGTAACGAATAAGTTGGTGCGCCAATTGGTTTGCGTGTTCCTCAAGCCGACGATAGGTGACCGAGCGACCGTTGGCGGTCAGCGCCACGGCGTGCGGGGTGCGCGCCACCTGGGCGGCGAACATCGCGGGGATGGAGGTGGGCGGGTTTTGCGGTCGGGTCAGTGCTGCGCGGTTGCCGAGGGCATCGAGGCGGGCGTGCTCGTCGGGGTCGAGCAGGTCGATCGAGGACAACCGGCGGCCGGGGTCGGCGGTCATGGCCGCCAGCACCCGCCGCAGTCGCTGGGTCAACGCCTCGACCGTGGCGGTGTCGAACACGTCGGTGCGGAATTCGACCGCTCCCCCGATACCGGCGGGGGAGCCATCGGGTGTCCAGCGTTCGGCCAGCGACCAGGCCAGATCCATCCGGGCGGTGCGGGTATCCACCGGCAGCGGAATCACCCGCACCTGCCCCAGGCTCAGCTCGGTGGGCTCGATGTTCTGCCAGGCCAACATCACCTGCACCAGCGGATGGTGCGCCAGGCTGCGGGCCGGGTTGAGCCGCTCCACCAGCACCTCGAACGGCACATCCTGATGCTCATAGGCAGCCAGGCTGCGTTGCCGCACCCGCGCCAGCAGCTCGGCCACCGTGGGATCACCGGAGACGTCCACCCGCAGCACCAAGGTGTTGACGAAAAAACCCACCACGTCATCCAGCGCCGGGTCGCGCCGCCCAGCGATCGGAAAGCCCACCGCCACATCCGAACTCGCGCTCACCTTGGCCAGCAGCACCGCCAACGCGGCCTGCACCACCATGAAACTGGTGGCATTATGCGCGCCGGCCAACCGCGATATTTGCTGCTGCAACTGCGCCGGCCACTCCACCGCGACACTGGCGCCGCGGAAATCGGCCACCACCGGATACGGCCGATCGGTGGGCAATTCCAACCGCTCGGGCATGCCCGCCAACGCGCTTTCCCAGTAGCGCAGCTGACCGGCGATCAGGCTGTGCGGGT
>NZ_JACKSY010000024.1:0-422 GCF_025821985.1 Mycobacterium timonense
GCCCTCGTCGATCCGCGCCGTCGCGGCCCGCCACAGGGCGTCCAGGTCGCGTTGATCGGGAACGATCGCCAGCGCCCTCGTCGATCCGCGCCGTCGCGGCCCGCCACAGGGCGTCCAGGTCGCGTTGATCGGGAACGATCGCCAGCGCCGAGCGGCCGGCCCGCACCGTTTGCGCGGCGGCCTCGGCGAAGCGGTCGGTGCGCCGCGCCCGTAGCCGTCCCAGCCTGAGGGGTCGACGGGGGCCGGGAGCGCTGGATCCCGGGCCACGACGGATTCCCGCTCCACCCTGGCGTGGCCCTGAGGGGTCGACGGGGGCCGGGAGCGCTGGATCCCGGGCCACGACGGATTCCCGCTCCACCCTGGCGTGGCGGGCCGGCACGGCCAGCCGCAACACGTCGGGGCGGGTGCCGGCGTAGCGCGCG
>NZ_JACKSY010000025.1:0-58616 GCF_025821985.1 Mycobacterium timonense
GCCATCGCGATGTTCCTCTCGGTAGTGATTCTTGGTCGTTTCACCACAGAGACTCACGCGATGGCCCTCTTACGTCAGGGACCGACACGCCGCCATCACTTACACCACTCCCCGGGACGCTCCCTTCGGTGGTGCGCCGGCGGTCGACGCCCGGCCCCATGTTGGCGACACTGGGTGCGCCTCCGCGGGGTGACCGGTGGTCGGTGGAATGGAAGTTCGATGGCCAGCGAGCATCGGTGATCATCGCGGGTGGCGAGGTAATCGTGTTCTCGCGCAACGGTTCCGACGTGTCGTTGACGTTTCCGGAGCTTTCTTCGGCGGCCGCTGCTGTTGGGGGCCGGGCGGTGGTGCTGGACGGTGAAGTCGTGGCCCTCGACGCGGATGGGCGGCCGTCGTTTACCCGGCTGCAGCGGCGCTGGCCGCAGCAGCGACGTCCCCGTCCTGAGCTATTGCGGGCAGTCCCCGTGCGGCTCATGGCCTTTGATGTTCTTGCCGTGGACGGGCAGGACCTCACTGATGAGCCCTACGAGCGGCGCCGGGAGGTGCTGGAGTCGCTGATCGTCGAGGAGTCGGCCGTGTTGACGGTACCGAAAGCGTTCGTGGGGATACCGGCGGCGGACATGCTGGAGGTGGCGCGCCAGCACCAGATCGAAGGCATCGTGACCAAGGCGCTGGACTCGCCGTATCGGGAGGGGCGATCACCGTGGTGGGTGAAGACGCCGGTCCGGCAGACGGCCGAGCTGGTGGTCGTAGCCTTCGCTGGGCCGCCAGGGAGGGTCGGGGCGTTGTTGCTGGCCGGGTACGACGAGGCAGGTGAGCTCGAGGTCGCCGGGCAAGTCGGGACGGGGTTTAGTGCGGCGATGCGGCGGCACCTGTTCGAGCTGTTGCAGCCGATCGAGCGGCACTCCCCCACCGTCGCCGGCCCCGCTGCCGCTCAAGGTTGGCGGTGGGTTGGGCCGGTGTACGTGGGCGAGGTGGCGTTTCGTGAGTACACGCCGGAACGCGGTCTTCGGCATGTGTCGTGGAAGGGTTTGCGCGATGTGGATCCGCGCCGCGCGCGATTGCCACCGGCAAGCAATTAGGTCGAGATCACCTGGGTGAGTTGGCCCATCGGCGATCGGCGGTGTCGATAGCGGAACGTGGCGTGATCCTCTATTTCCGTTGTCTCCGTGCGTGTTTGGGTTAGTGGGCTTGGGTTATTCAGGCCGGGATGCCGTTGTGTCGGACCCAGGTTTGCAGCCCGGGTACGAGGTCGTCGACGTTGGGTGGTGTCATGGTGGCCGGGTCGGTCATCAGAGTTGTTCTCCGTAGGTGTTCCCTTGCAGGGCGTTGGCGATGGCGCTGGAGATGACGGCGACCTGGTGGCAGGTGATGGTGCCGCCTTGCAGCTTGATGAGTTCGATGATGGCGTTGCGGGCGACGATCTTGGCGGTGTCGTCGAAGGCGTCCAGGCGGGTGGTGGCGTCCTCGATCGCTTGGCCGGCGTGGAGGTAGTCGCCGGCTTTGAAGGAAATAGTTGTGGGCATGGGAGTTCACCTTGCTGGTCAGGCCGCGTCGGCGGGTGGGTAGTCGCCGTAGATGCCGCGTTCGTCGCCTTCGGCGACGAGGGCGTTTTGCCGGTCGGCGTCGGCGGCGAGGCGGGCGTTGCGGCGGTGGAGCCGGCGGATGCCCCAGGTGGCCGCCGCGCCGAGGGCAAGGGTGGGTGCCAGCCATTCCCACTGCCAGATCATGCAGGCGATCCAGAACACGATGAGGGTGGTCCAGGCGGGGTGGCGCTGCGCCCAGTCCTTGGCGGGTGGGACGGCGACGGGTACGCCGATGATGGTGGGGGCGGCCAGGGCGTTGGTCCACTGCTCGCCGTCCCAATAGCGTTGCTGCGCTGCGCCTGTGGGGTCGGGGTACCAGCCCGCTGGTGGGTGGGTGCTCATGGGGTCCTCCCGGGAGTCGTCGTGCTCACCTACAACTCACTGTATATCATTTTATTAATTTATGTATAGTGCTTTCTATCGGTGTTGGGCCCGTACATGACACTGTGGTGCGACCGGTGGTGAGACCCGCGAGAAGCTCGCGCGCATCCGCGCGCTGAACGAACAGGAGGCAGACGTGAGGGTGATCCTTCGGACGCCGGCGGAACTGGTCGCCGAGTACGACCTTCCCGGCGTGAACAGCAGTGCCAGCGACGAACAGATCCTGGCCGCCGCCGCCGAGGCTGAACCGGTGCGGCGCACCGGCCCCGAGGTCGTCGGAGCGCCCTACGTCTACTCGCGTGGGCCTGACGACCTCGCGGAGCAGGGACGGCGGTTGATGCAGGCCGACTCACGGCTCGACGATGAGAAGAAGGCCGCGCGGGAGTTGGCGCGCCGGTACTACTTCGCGCAGGGCCACAGCAAGCGTGACATCGCTCAGGCTCTCGGTGTCACCCGGCCGACCTTGGACTCCTGGTTGGGTGAGGGCGCGACGCGGCCGCGGCGGAGCAGGGGCGGGTGATGATCTCGGCTCCGAGCCGGGCGGCGTGGTCGTTGAGCAGGGCGGATATCACGTCCCCGGATTGCTACTATCGCTGCATGGCCGATGCGCAGGTGTGGGGCCGGCTGCACGAGGTGGCCGCCGGCCAGTTCGGTCTGTTCACCGCTGCCCAGGCCCGTCAGCACGGGGTGGCCCGCTACGAGCTGGCTCGACGCGCCCACTCCGGAGAGCTGTTCCGGGCCCATCACGGTGTGTACGGGTTCACCGACGACTCGGCGGAGATGTTCGCGTATTGGGATTGGGCTGCGCAGTGGTTGGCCTTGCGGCCTGAGGCGGACATCGAGCGCCGACGGGCCGATCCTGATTGCGTCATCAGTCACGACAGCGCTGCGGTGATCCGCGAGTTGGGCACGATCGTGGCCCGGGGCTTGTTCTTGACGGGGCCGCGGCGGATCAACACCCGCTCGGCGCGGGTGCATACCTACCGGCGCGACATCGGGGAGCGCGGGGTCGACTGGGACGTCGTGGACGGCCTGCCGGTGGCCACGCCGGGGCGGATCGTGGCCGATCTGGCCCGCGATGATCTCGATGGCGCCCATCAAGGCGCGGTGATCGCCGACGTTCTCGAGGAAGGGCTGCTGACGCTCGACGAGGTGGGTGCTCGTTTGGATCCGTTCTCGCACCGGTGGGACGAGTCCGACGGGGTGGCATTGGCGCAGCGGTTCTTGGTGGCTGCGGGGCGGCCGCTGCGGCTGCCGGTGTAGTGCCGGGTGTGCAAGGCCAGCAGTGAGCCCGGTGGGCCGAAGCGGTGTTCGGCCGATATGCGGGCGCGGGCACAAGAGTCCCATGACCGTGTGGCCGCGCTGGAGCAGCGACAGCGCGAGATCGAGGAGATGCTCGATGCGCGCCGCACCTACGGTTCGGAGGGCGCGTTCCGGGCGGCATTGAATGCGCGGATCCGTGACATCGCGCGGCGCAGCGGTGTCGATGGCGCCGAGGTTGCGCGGCGGTTTGCGTTGCAGCAGTTCGTGTCTCGGCTCTTCGATCGTGATCCGGAGTCGTGGTTGGTGACTGGGGGGACTGCGCTGCAGTTCCGGACGGTGGAGGCGCGGGCGACGGCGGATCTGGACTTGGCGGTGACACGTGGGGTGGAGGACCTGACAGAGGCGTTGACGGCGGCGTCGCGCCGACGTGCCGGTGAGCATGGCGAGTTCGTGGTTGCGGTGAGTGCCGGCAGTGGGCCCGGTGCGTTCACCGGGAAGATCACCTACATGCTGGGCGGGGCGCGGTTCGCGGTGGCCAAGCTCGATGTTGCTGCGGGGCGGGCGTTTCCGTTCGAGCCAGACACCCTGGTCCCGGATCCGGTGGTGGCGATCGACGACGTGCGGCCGATGTCGAAGGTGCGCACGTATGCGGTGGCCTCGCACCTGGCCGACAAGGTCGCCGCGATGTATGAGGTGCACGGCAGCAGTGGGGCGTCCCCGTCGACGCGTTCGCATGATCTGGCCGACATCGTGATCCTGTCGCGGTGCGCGCGGGTCGACGCCGAGGAGTTGCGCGGCGCGGTACGACAGCAGGAGCAGCGGCGTGGGGTCGTGGTGCCCTCTCCCATGGTGTTGCCCAGTGAGCAGTGGCGGCGCAGCTATCCTGCGCGGGTGGCTGATGCCGGGTTGCCGGCGGAGTTGCGGGACGCCGATGCCGCGCTGGCCGAGGCCGACCGGTTCGTCGGCGCGGTGCTTGATGGCCGGATTTCATCGGGCATATGGGATCCCGACCGCCGATCGTGGATGCCGAAATAGCCCTCTAGCTGGGGTGATGGTAGGTCCCCGGCCTGGATGGCGGTGAGCGGCGGGCTGGAAATGTTGCGCCCCTTTTCCTACACGGCCGGGCGCTCCTTTCAGAGGAAGTCACCGCCGTCGCGGATCCGTTGGCGTAGCAGGTCCAGCTGCACCTCGATCAGGTAGTCGTCGTCGCCGAAGAAGCGTTGCCGGTAGGTGTGCAGCGCCGTTTTGAGTGCGTGGCGGTTGGCGTGCTGGCCGAGGAACTGCGGGCCCGCCGCGAGCGGCACCAGGCCTGTGGTCTTCCAGTAGTCGTTGAGGCGTTCGACCGTTTCCAGCTGCTCGACGGACGGTGCGAGATCAGCCTCGGCGTCCCAGTGCGGATGCATCAGGATCAATCCGTTGGAGGTCGGGATCATCGTGTCGATGCACTGGCACAGCGCCCACGCGCCGAGGCGGTGGCCCTGCAATACGGGGTCGACGACGATCCACAGCGCGAGCATGACAACTTCGACGCAGTCGGAGAACTGTTGTGCCAGTTCGGGTCCGATGCGGTGGTCGTCGAAAAGGGGCGCGAATCGGTCGGTGCGTAGCTGGTGGAACTTCTCGCGGTCGAGCAGCTCCTGGGCGAGGCCCTGGCCCCCGGTGCGGGCCATGACGAAATGCATCTGGCCGACGACGACGTTTGGGTCCCCCAGGCCGGAGTCGAGGTGGGTCATTGTGATGTCGGCGCGCCACAGCACTGTTCCGGAGTCGTAGACGGTGTCGGCGGTCTCCAGGTGCAGGGACGGGGCGAACATCTCGATGGTCGCGCGGGCCGGGTCGAGGCTGTTGACGAGGTCGTCGAGGGAGATCGTCATTGCATGGCTCTCCCCTGCGTCGCGGCCGCGGCGGCGTGAATTCGGGCCGAGCCTTGGTTTATGTGAGGCTACGCAGCAACTGGCCCAGGCGCACGAGTCGTTGGCCGGAGGCCAGGCACTTCGGTGCGAGGTGGGCGCCTTGGCCGTCGCAGAGTTGTTCGGCGAGGGCAGTGGGGTCGCCGGCGGCCATGACCGCGGTGATCGCTGCCTCCAGGTCGATCAGGACCTGTGCCGCGGCGGCGCCTTGCTTTGGGGCCGTGTCATCGTCGCTGGTCAGAAGTTTTTCCGCGGCGGGAGCGGCTGGCGTGGCCGACGGGGCGACCGCGGTGGGGGCAGCTGGCGGGGACGTGTCATCGGCGCTGGTAGGAGGGGTTTCGTCGACATCCCATGGCGGGGTGGAGGGCGCCGGCTGCCGTTGGTGCCGGTCCGGGCTCGTGGAGCCGGCGGACGTCAGCTGCGTGTCGTCGTCGACGTCGTCGGGGATCTCCGCGGGGACGAGCGCCCCCAGGGGGGATGCCGACGGGGTCAGTGATTCGCGCAGGGGGCCGAAGCCGGGGGCCGTGGAGCGCTGGGTGACGGTGTCGATGAGGTCGCGCAGTGCGTCGGTTTGGGCGTCGGGCTCGGTGATCCCTTCCAGTGCGCCGGGAGCTTCCTCGATGACGACACGGGCGCCGGTGACACCGAGGCGGGCGACGTCGGAGGAGGTGACCGGGATGCGGGTGCCGGGCGCGGTGAGTTCCTGCAGGGGCAGGATCAGACCGACGATGCCTTGTTGGTACCGGCGGGCATTGGAAGCTGCACATCCGAGCTGGTCTTGGACGAAGGCGGTGAAGCCGGCGTAGGGGCGGCCGGCGCCGTCGTTGATGTAGCGCCAGTCCTCGTCGCGGTAGATCTCGGCGAGGACCTCGAACGCCGTTTGAAAGGCGTTGTGGAGCTGCTGTGCTCGCCGCAGGGCGCGCTCTTGGCGGGTTTCGACCACACCGGGTTCTTGGAAGACGAGGTCGGTGCTCATCGGAGGTTCCGCTGTTGGAGTGCGGCGTCGATGGGTTCGGCGGCATCGTCGAGGAAGCCGCGGAGACGCTTTTGGGTGGCCGGGTCGGTCCAGGCGGTGGCGATGACGTCGGCCAGGTCCTCGGCCAGGACGCCGAGTTCGGCGACGACGTCGAGGCGCAGCCGCTTGCGGGTCTGCAGGTCGGGCAGTAGCCGCAGCAGGGTGAGGGTGACGGTGTTGGTCTCCATCGAGGCCGGGCTGTTGCGGAAGGTGGCCATGACGCGCTGTTCGACGAGGGCCTTGGCGAGTGGGTCACGGAAGGAGCCGACGGGGATGACGGCCAGGGGGCCGTCGTTGTCGCCGGCGTTGCCGCGGGTCAGTCGCTCTTCGTACTCCTCGCCGGCCATGGACAGCCCGGCCAGGTAGGTGGTCTTGAGGGCCTTGCGTTCGGTGTCGTCGCGGGTGAGTTCGTAGCGGCGGAACGTTTCTGCGGCCCCGTCGGGGGTGGAGGCGTAGGCGATCGCGTCGGCGTCGCGGCGGCGGCGGGCTTTGTCCAACTTGGCCTGCACTTTGCCGAGTTCGCGCAGGAGTTCTTCGCGGGTCGGTTCGTGGGTCATGATGTCAGTCATTGTCTCGCTCCTGAGCTTCGTCGACGCCGAAGTACTCTTCGGCGGCCGCGGTGGCCGCGGCTTCGGTGTCCCCGGTGAAGACGTGTCGTTCGCCGGTGTCGGGGTCTTGGACTTCGATCTCGATCGAGTGGTGATGTGGGGTGGTCATGGCGTTGTGGTCCTTCATTTGATGACGGCCGGGGTGGCCTGTGGGAGTGCTCCGAGGATCGATTTGCAGGCCTTGTTCACTCGATCGGCGGTTTGTTGCACCTTCTTCGTGTCCCCTTTGGCCCAGCCGTCGATGTAGGCGAAGGCGCTGCCGCCGGGGGTGAGGCCGTAGTGGCGGCCGATGACGTAGGCGACGCTTTCGGCTTCGACTTCCATCGTGGGGCGCTGGCCGCCGGGGCCGCTGTGGTAGTCGTGGTGGCGTTCCATGTGGCCCATCTGGATGTGAGCGAGTTCGTGGGCGAGCGTCATGGCTTGGTGGGCGTCGCTGAAGCGGGTGCTCACCACGACTTTTTTGGTCGGTGTGGTCTGGGTGTAGCCCTCGGGGCCGTTCTCGGGCAGCTCGACGCGCTCGACGGTATAGCCGTGGGCGGTGATCTGCTTCTCGAGTTCGGTGTGCATCTCGGGCGGAGCGACGCCGGTCTCCCGGGTGTAGGGCACCTCAGGCCGCTGAGGCAACGGTGGACCGGTGGTGTCGGAGACGTCGTAGACCGGGACGTCGAGCCAGCCGATCAGAACTTCCTCGTCGGTACCGTCGTCTTTCTTCTTCTTGACGATCTTGGGGGCGCGGACCCAGATGGCCTTCGACCCGGCGACCAGGTTGCGGTTGAACTTCTTGTTCCACACCTTCTTCAGTCCGCCGACGAAGGTGGCGTCGGGGCGTTGCATGCGGATGAGTAGTTGGTTCTGCAGGGAGTAGTTGTGGAACTGGCTGGCGTAGTGCAGCCAGTCTTGCCACTGCTCGCCGGTGTTGAGGTTGGCGATCGCGTCGTCGATCTCGCGGCGGATGTCCTCGATGCGGGTGGTCTTGTCGGCGAAGCTGACCGTCTTGGGTGCGGCCGGAGTCGGTGCGGGCGCGGGGACGGGCGGCGCCGCCTCACTGGGCGAGGGGGGCGCGGCGGGGTGGCCGGCGTCGGACAGAGCTGCCATCAAGACGGTCTTGGCTTGTTCGAGGACCTCGACGGTGTGGGCCGACTGGCTGAAGGCCGCGCGGGTGTCCCCGGAGCAGCGGCGCGGCCCTCCTGGGTCGGTCGTGGCACGACACACGATGGAATACCTCCTCGGCAATGGGACGCGGGACCGCTATTTGAAATAGCGCCAGCCAGGAGGGCTGGTGTGCGTTCCTATCCCTGAAGTACCGGCGAGGTCCCCGGTTTCCGTCACGACGGATGGCGCTTTCCGGGCCAGCCGGCGCTTGCCGAGCGAATCGTTATCCGCAGCGCCATGCCCCGGCTCACGCGCCGGCCGCCGGGGTTGGGCCCCGCGCTTCCGAGCGCCGACGCAATCGGGCTGGCTCGGCCGGGTGATGCGCACAGAACCCAATGTGCGCCGATTTACCTTTTTGTGTATAGTGCTTTACATTGGAGGTGAGGGGCACGATGCCGACACGAACTGCCACACAGGCCCGCTACCGCAACGCCCTGATCGGCTTGGCCGCCGGTGACGCCTGGGGCTACCAAGTCGAGTTCCGCAAATACGCGAACATGCCCGCCTACCCGGTGCGGGCACCCAAGAAGATCTGGCGGATCTCCGACGACACCCAGATGACGCTCGCCCTGCACGACGCCCTCGTCGACGTCGGAGGACATCTCGACGACATCGACACCGTGACCAAAGCCATCACCGCCCGGTTCCTGGAATGGCAGGTCGACCGCGACAACAACCGGGCCCCAGGCGCTACCTGTATGGGATCACTGACGCGGCTGCGCCACGGCGCGCGTTGGCATGACAGCGCCGGCGCGTTGCCCCGCCCGGGCTGCGGGGCCGTGATGCGGCTGGCGCCCGCGGCACTGTGCCCGCAGCCGGTCTGGCGCGGCATCACCGCGTTGCAGGCCGTGCTGACCCACAAACATCCCCGCGCGATCGCCTCCGCCCTGGTCCTCGCTGACGCCATCCGCTCGGCCACCACGGTGCGCGGACATTTCCTCGAGCACGCCATCGCCGTCTCGATGCAAGTCGTCTCGGGTGAAAGCCCTTGGCTGCGTGACGAATTCCTTCTCCGAGCGCTCTCCCCTATGACGTCGGACGTTCCCGGCATGTTGGCCGCCGGCGTCAAGGACGTCCTGCTAGATGCACTGCTCGACGCCTACGTCGTCAAGCAAGAGCTCGCCACGCTGACGCCGCCCGAGTACGGCGACCCCTGCGTGGGAATCGGCGAGGGCTGGGAGTCGGGTTCGGCAACCGCCGTCGGATTGCTAGTAGCCGACATGGCCACCGCGCCCGGGCGCCGCCGCGCTCCCCTCAACGGTCGCGAGGCGCTGGGCTGGGCGGCGACCAGTAACGGGGACTCCGATTCGATCGCCAGCATCGCCGGCGCCGTCATCGGCGCCGCGCACACCGGGTCAAGCTACTGGGCCGGGGTCAAGATGGCGCCCCGGTTCGAGCCCCGATACGCCAAGGCCCTGCGGAGTGCCCCCGGGGCCGCTGCCGGCTTCCTCGACGACAGCGCCGCGTAACTCGCTCGCAGACTGCCGAGGGCACGGCACGATGCGATGCGGGATGCGCATGATGGCTGACGACCAGCCCCTAGCTGTGCTATCTCATGAGGTTGATGACGCGGCTAGTGGCGGGGATCGCGAATGATCGCTGCGTCGGAAAGAGCACGCGAGTAATCCTCTATAACGAAGTCAAACACGTCGATGAGATCGTCACCTCCGTCGTCTTCTTCAGCTTGTCGGCGCAACTCGGCCAGAAACTCCTGCGCTTCGTGCTCTGTCCAGGAGGACCCGTCTCCAGGGATGATCACGCGCCCATCAGACAGCTGAATGACGAACGACACTTCGACTCCTCCGAACAATGGCAGCCCGACCAACGGGTTTACGTTCAGTTCAGCTGCAATTTGAGCGTGACTGCGCTTTCGATTTCGGTCAAGCTGACGACAGAAGAGTATGAGTACTCAGGATGTCGATGAGTTAATTGCGTGCGTCGTCAATGCTTACCTGGACTACTTGGAAGGCGGGGGTCCCCGGCCGGAACTTGGTGATCTACCTGACGATGTACGTGCTGGTGCCGTCATGGTAATCAACCTTGTGCTCGCGGGCGCCGGCTCGGATCCGGACTCTGAAATTCCGACGCTCCAGGAGCTTCTGGCAGGAACAGAGTTCGACGAAGACGTGTAACCAACGTGGTGAGACATCACACCTAGCGCTCGCCTCGAACAGCTATCGCCTCCCAGGCAGCCACGAGCCTCAGAAGACATCACGCAACAATGTCGCTGGCCAGGGACATTCGTGGCCCAATACCGCCTGACACCAAAGGAATTGGAAGGCTCACGCCAGGTGCTCCCCCGACGAAGGCCCAGTAGTCGTTGATCGAAAGGGTGACGCCACCTGCAGTGTTGAACTGCAGGCACCATGCTTCGAGACGGCTACTCCGCGTCCGTCGGCATGCGCGGCGCGGTGCGGCCTGACAGCGCGGCGAGACGGTCGATCGTTGGGGCATTGCTGCTGATCGGTTGGGGTGGGGCGAACTGGCCACCGCGTTGCAGGGCCGCGCGGCGGCTGTCTGCGAATGCGAGCACCTCGTTGACCAAGCGGTCGTCAATCCGTAGGCAGCCGCCGGTCGCGGTCACGATGTCCCAGCCGTGGATGACCAGATCAGCTACGCGGAGTGCGAGTCGACTGCGCAGCGATGTGGGTAGCTGGCCGTCGGGTTGTGCCGCACAGATAAGCGCGCGGTGCAATTCCTCGGTGGAGCAGCGGTACTGGGCAAGGAGTATGTCGGGTGACGATTCGTTGTGGATGGTCGACGCCATGCCGCCGCGGGAAAGCTGGCTGGCGAATGACTGGTTTACGTCGATCAGGTGTCTGGTCACATCGGCGACCGTCCAGTGCGTGCACGGCGTGGGTGCGCTCCACTGGTCGTCGGTCACGTGAGCCAAGACGTTGTCGATGGCCACAGCGGCCTGCGCAAGGTGTGTAGGGTTCGCGAAAGCGATGCGTGCTTCCCTTCTTTGATGTTGTGAGGCAATGCGTTTCACAGGCTTTGGGCCCGTTCGCTGTTCGCCGCGGTGCTGTGTCGACGGTGTTCGGGTGTTGGCGTATTGGGAGGGTGTAGGTAGTCGCGGCCGCCGACGTAGATGGTGTCGTCGGCCGATCGCGTGTTGAGCGCGGCCGCGGCGATGGCTGCGGCGAATTCGTCGAGGGTGGGCAGCGGGCCGTGGGCGCGCCGGGCCTCGACAGCGTCGGGGTCGCGCCGTTGAAGGAGCCGGACAATGATCGTTCCGTCGATCATGTCGCCGGAGACGACGGTCAGCGACACGTGCCGGGCGGCCAGCTCGGGGCGCATGGCGCGCAGGGCGTCTTCGCCGGCGCGTTTGCTTTCCGCGATCGGGATATAGTCGGCGGGCACTGGTTTGAGGCCGTGGAAGTGGGCTTGGTGGCTGGTGACGAACACGACGCGGCCGCCAGCGGGCATCAGCGGCAAGGCGCGGTTGAGCAGGTGCACTGGCGCGTCGCGGTTGATGCGCATCGGATAGTCGGCGGAGGCGCCGCGTTCCAGGCCGCCGGAGGCGTTGAGGATCAGCGCGTCGAGGCGACCGAATTCGTCTCGTACAGCATGGATTACGTCGCCGCACGCGGTCGGGTCGCAGATGTCGAGGCGGACCGCCGATGCGGATCCTCCGGCTGCGGCGATGCTGTCGACGACATGGTTGGCTCGTCGGGATTTTTCGCGGTAGGTGAGGATGACGTGAGTGTTGGGGGCCGCGAGGTGGCGTGCTGTCGCTGCCCCGACGCCCCGGGATCCTCCGGTGATGAAGATGACCTGCGGGCCCGTAGGCGACCGATGACTGTCCATGGTTCCTGCTCGATTTTGCGTTTCTGCCGGGGTCCCGGCACCCGCCGAAACCCTACCCCAATATTAAGAATAATAAGAGAACGATGTGGTTACGATAAGAGCGGGTGGTGCGGCGCTAGCCGAGGATCCAGCACGCTTGCACCAGACAGGACCAACCGCTCCGGCTAAGAACCATCACGGGCGACGTTCGGAATGTGAGGCGCTGTCGGACCGCGCGACCAGAATGAAAGTCATGAATGAGGTCCCTCCCGTGCGTCAGAGCCCACCCAGGCGAAGCGACACGGTGCAGGTCTCCGCCTTCACGATGCTGGTGCGCGTTCCTGGCCAACCGACTGCGGTGCGCGTGTTCACCAACGACGAGCAGGACGAAGCTCGCGGATACGCTGCTGCGACCGGCGGAACCGTTGTGCCGCTCCCGCTTTCCGAGCCTCCCGGGCGCCCGAAGTGATCCGCTGACCTCACCAACGAATGAGTGATGATCGCGGTCAGATGTTCAGCCGGCGTGGCGGGCCAGGTCTTCGCGGATACGCCAGTCCTGGCCGTCGATCGCCCACCGGTCGTGTCGGGTGCGCCGCTTGTTGGCGCTGGCGTGCTTGGCTGTGCAGGACGAGCACAGGCACCACGCTTGTAGGCCATTGTGAGCGCGGAAGACGATCTCGCCGGCCTGGCGTGCCTGGGCTTCGGTTGGATAGCTCATGTTGTGGCTCCTTGTGGTGGCCCGGTCAGTCCATGTCCCAGCTGGTTCCCCAGGTCTGGGTGAGGAAGGTGCGGATGGCGCCGATGGTGGTGCAGTAGATGACGCCGGGGCGGCGCGGGTCTTCGGAGATGACGGTGCCAACGACGTGGACGCCTTTGCTGGTGGCGTTGAGTCGTTCGTAGATCGGGGCGCCGCTGTCTCCGTGGTCGGCGGGCATTTGGACGGCGAACTTAGTGTCGTCGACGGAAAGCACTGTGCCGCAGGTTTCTTGGGTGGTGGCGCCGTATTTGCAGACGGTGGATCCCGTGTTGGGTACCCATGGGTCCAGCAGTGGCTCGCGCGACATGAGGCTGTACTCGCTGGGGATGTTCGAGTAGAGGCGGATGGCGATGAGATCGGTTGTGGGGTCGTGGATCTCGGGTATGAATCGGCCGATCTGGATGTTTCCGAGGTTCACTTCGGTAATACCGTCGTGGTAGCAGTGTCCGGCGGTGTAGACGATGTTGGCCATCTTGGGGTCCGGGAAGCTGACCGTGCACCAGCGTCCTCCGCTGGTGATCATGAACCCGGCGGTGATGGCGAGCGCGTTGGCGGGGATGGCAGTGGTGAGCGCGGCGACGGCGGCCAGGAGCATGGCGGCCAGCGCGGTCAGTAGTCGTTTCATGGTCAGTACCGCAAGGTTTCGCGTTTGTACTGTTCGTATTGCTCGGCGGTGGGGGCGTCGGGCAGGACGTCGTAGGCAGAGGCGGGCACCGTGGTGCCGTTGGCGGCCGCGGCGGCTTCCATGCATTCGCGTACGGCCAGGCGGCCGCGCATCGAGGCCACGCTGGCCACGGCGAGGATCTCGCGGGTGAGGGCGCGCTCGTTGAGTTGGCGGACGTTCTCGTGGAGGAACAGGCCGTTGACGGCGCCGCCGGCGGCGGTGGAGACGCCGATGGTGCGGTCGCGGTTGAAGACCTCGTAGCGTTCGGGCTGTTGCGAGTCAGCTGCTGACGTCATGGCTTTCCTTACCTTTCTTGCAGGGTGGTTGTTGCCCTCGGCCGTAGGCTTCGAACTGCCCAGGGACGTCGGGTATGGCTTTCATGCGTTTGCGGTGTTTCATGGCCGAAGGAGATTGGCCGCCCGACGTCCCGCGACGACTCGACCGCTAATTGAGAGATGCGATTTGATCGCTGTGTAAGGACACGCCGGCGTGGTCGTCTGCTGGGTTGATAGGGATGCCAATGATCACGGAGGTGGCTGTGAGCCAACAGGTCTGGGCCGGTGTCGATGCCGGGAAGTCCGACCACCATTGCGTGGCTATCGATGCGGAGGGTCAGCGACTGCTGTCGCAACGGGTAGCCAACGACGAAACCGCACTGCTGGAGCTGATCGACGCAGTAGCGGCGCAATCCGACGGCGGTGAAGTTACCTGGGCGATCGACCTGAACGCCGGTGGTGCCGCGCTGCTGATCACCTTGCTCATCGCCGCCGAGCAGCGGCTGCTCTACATCCCCGGCCGCACCATCTACCACGCCTCGGCCGGCTACCGTGGCGACGGCAAAAGCGACGCCAAGGACGCCGCCGTCATCGCCGACCAAGCTCGGATGCGCCGCGACCTGCAGCCGCTGCGACCCGGTGATGACATCGCGGTCGAGCTGCGCATCCTGACCGCTCGGCGCACCGACCTGGTCGCCGATCGCACCCGGGTGATCAACCGGCTGCGTGCCCAGCTGCTTGAGTACTTCCCCGCCCTGGAACGCGGCTTCGATTACAGCGCCAGCAAGGCCGCGCTGATCCTGTTGACCGGCTACCAAACCCCCGACGGGCTGCGCCGCGCCGGCGCTGCCCGCCTGACAGCTTGGCTGCATAAACGCAAGGCCCGCAACGCCTCTGCTGTCGCGGCCACGGCTATCGAGGCCGCCAGCGCCCAACACACCACCGTGCCCGGCCAAAACCTCGCCGCCGCCATGGTCGCCCGCCTGGCTAAGGAGGTGATGACCCTCGACACCGAAATCGCAGAAACCGACACGATGATCGAGGACCGATTTCGCCGCCACCGCCACGCCGAGATCCTCCTGAGCATGCCCGGCTTCGGCGTCATACTCGGCGCCGAGTTCCTCGCCGCCACCGGCGGCGACATGAGCGCTTTCGACTCCGTCGATCGTCTTGCCGGCGTGTCCGGGCTGGCCCCGGTACCGCGGGATTCCGGGCGCATCAGCGGCAATCTCAAACGCCCCCGCCGCTACGACCGACGACTGCTGCGAGCCTGTTACCTGTCCGCCCAAATCGCCATCCGTACCGACCCCGCATCCCGGACCTACTACAACCGCAAAAGAGCCGAAGGCAAAACCCACACCCAATCCATCCTCGCCCTGGCCCGCCGGCGCCTCAACGTCCTGTGGGCCATGCTGCGCGACCACGCTGTCTACCAACCCGCAACCACTACTGCGGCGGCTTGACAACGTCATTGAGATTCTCCTTCAGGATGCGCGCGATGTCGCGAGCAGCTGGCGCAGCTCGGGATGGGTGGGAACGGGGATGGCGTGCTTGAGGTCCCAGATGAGGGCCTTGCGGTCCTTGTCGGTCACCGAATTGGCGGCCACCAGCCAGAGGTCCTCGCGTTGGGCGTAGACGCGCAGGCCGAGGCGGGCGGTGTGGTAGGCCGCTTCGTGGGCGCCGGCGGCTTGTTGGCGTTGGGCCAGTTCGGCGGCGGCCGTGCTGCAGCGGTCGATGAGCTCGTCTTTGAGGAGCTGCACGGAGCGCCACGAGTAGTCCTGGTCGGGGACGTCTTCGAACGGTGCGCCGCGGATGAGTCGTACTGCGGCGGTGAGGGCTTCAGTGGTGGCGCTCTCGGGGGTGTGGCCGATGAGTCGGTTGAATTCCTTCCAGTCGCAGAACATGTCGACGACGAGGAGGCCGCGGGCGTCGTTGCGGATGGGGTCGTTACCGCCCATCATCTTGCGGATCTGGGTGCGCAGCTGGCGCCGGTTTTGGGGGGTGACCTGGAGGATCTTTTCCTCCCATTCGGTGGAGGTGACTCCGTTGGAGGTGGCCAGCGCCATCAGGGCCTTGACGGGTTTGCGGACTCCTTGCCGGGTGACGGCGGAGTGCTGGACCGGCTGCTTGGTCTCGGGGTCGAGTCCGAGGGCGTAGACCGTTCCCAGGACGTAGAGGCCGGGTTCGGTGGGCTCTTCGGCGGGGCGGCCAGGAAGAAGAACCGGTGTGTGGTGGTGGGCGGCGTCGGGGTGCGCGTCGTCGATCGGCTCGTGGTTGGTGTGGGCGAAGGGGGTGGGGATGTCGCGGGTGAGCAGCAGCGGCGGGGTGCGGGGCTCGTCGACGGCGAGTTCGGCCGCTGGGGACGTGTTATCTGCGCTGGTTGGCGGTGCTGTGGCGTCGAGCGGGGCCGGCAGTGGGGGGTCGACGACTAGTCGGGGGCGGCTGGCCGGTTTAGGCAGGAGCGCTTCGGCTTCCCGCCCGTTGGTCGAGGCCTGCTCGGCGACAGTGGTGTCCGGGCCTGGGGACGTGTCATCGCGGCTGGTAGCCGCCCTCGCGGGGGCTGGGTGTTCTTCCGGTGGCGGGGCGGCCGCCGGCTCGGGGGCCGTGTCGTCTGCCCAGGTGGCGGGCTCTGTGGTGGTAGTTGCCGCGGCGGGGTGCTCGAGGGGTTCGGCGTGCTCGAGGTGTCCGGCAGGCGCTTCCGGCGCGGCCGCGGGTGCGGCGGCCGGCGGCGTGAGCACGCCCTTGAGGTGCTCCCACTGCTGGTCGGCCACCTCCATGCGCCGCCAGATCGGCCAGTACCGGTTGACCAGGTAGATGCCGGCGACTGACTCATTACACAGCACGACGTTGGCGGCGCCGGCTGCCTGCGAGGACACCAGGATGGGATGTGGCCGATCGGCGGCGGGTGCGCTGGTGTGGCCGGTGGTGAGGATCAGCGATACGGCAGGTGGGGCTGCGTCGGCGCTCTCGACGAGTAGCAGGCGCTCGGCGCCCGCGATCGCCAGAGCCGAATCTGTGACGGCGAGTACCGCCTCCGGGGACTTCGACAAGGTCTGCATGAGCCAGGACCGCATCATCTGCACCGCGTTGCCGCCCTCGATGCCCAGGTAGCCGGCCGCGGCGAGGTTAACCACCAACACCTCGTTGCGGGAGGTGATGCCTGCGACGACGTGATGCTGGGCTGAGGTACTGCGCGGCAGCAGCTGAGAGTGCAGGGGATGTGACCATCCCTGCGCGGCCGGCGTCCATTCGTCGTGGGCCGGCGGCTGGGCGGCGGGGTCGGTTGGATAGGCGGTGATCGTCGACGCGTCGATCGTCGCGGCGATGGCACCGAGCGGTCCGAACGCGTCGGTCAGTAGCTGGGCGACGTTTTTCAGCGCCCCGTTGCCAGCAAGCAGCCACCGTGTCAGCTTGGCGGCTTGCTCATTCACACGGGTGAGTCTATCGAGGTTGGGGGCCTGTTTCGGGGTCCGCGTCGGCGTCGATTTCGTGCTCGGCGATCACCGTGTCGAAGTCGGGAAGGTCGTGCGCGGCGCGAAACAGGTCGGCGATCTGCGCTGCTGTCTCCTGTCCTGCTGTCGCCACCAGTCGGGTGATCTCCTTGGCGATCTCAGCGGCGGTCTTGCGGTCGAGAATGCCTGGCTTGAGCCACAAGTCGACGAGCTGACCGTTCATGTCGACTTTGATGGCGATGTCGCGCTCTTCTGAGAGTCGCTCGGCGAGCACGCCTTTCATCTTCTCGATGTGGCTGAGGAGATGGTCGTGCACCGTATCGGCATACACGAGCGCGTTTCTCACATCGGGGTGAAGGACGGTCATGATCGGCTCCTACACCGTTCTGTTGGCGTTGATGCCTGCGGCGTTGGCTTCCTCGGTCGCCTTGGTGGAGGCAATCGAGGCGCGCAGCGCTGCGGAGGTTTGCATGTTGTGTTCAGCGAAGGCTGTGCCGGCGATTTGCTTGCTGGCCATGAATTCTCGAATCTTGAGGTAGGTTCCGAAGTTCACCTTGCCGTGGGTGGCAAGGTAGCGCTCGGGGAAGTCCGGGTCGCCGGAGGCCCACTCGGCGAGCTCTTCGGCGTTGAGGTCGTGCTCGCTGGCGAACTTCTCCAGTTCGGCGTAGTCGACCTGGAACACGTCGTGGCCCAATGTGCCGTTGGGCGTGGTGATGTTGGCGGTTTGCGGAGTTGTCATACGGTGCTGACGCCCTTTCCTGATGTAGGCGGCTTGAACGCCGCGGCGGAGGATTCGTCGGTCGCGCGGGTGGAGGCGATCGCGCCTCGCAGGCCCACCGCGGTGTCGGCGTTGCGCTGTGCGTAGGCGCCCGCTTCTACCTGACGACTATCGTTGTAGCCCTTGACATTCAGATATGTGGCGTAGGCGACCTTGCCGTGGGTTTCCAGTAGTCGATCGGCGAAGCCCTTTTCTGCGTCGGCCCATTGAGCCACCTGCCCGGCCTGCTCGTCATGGCGCTGCGCCAACCCCTCCAGGTGGTGGTAGTTGACGTCGAATACGTCCTTACCCGACTTGCCGTGGTGGTCTGCGTCGTCTGGGCCGGTGGCATGGCCGGATGGATGGACTGACAGGGCGTTCTCCGGTGGACCCGGTAGCCACACGCCGCTGTCGCCCAGGGGGATGTAGCCGCGAGGGCCCGGATCGCCGGGGCGAAGGAACTTGATGTCTTCGATTTGGATGGGCTTTTCTCCTGCCGGCGGCGTGTAGGAGCCGGGCCGGAAGTCGTTCATCCGGGGATTTGGGATCCACACCCCGGTCTTGTGGCCCAGTTCCATGTATCCGTAGGGGCCCTTTGCGCCGGGTGGGAGGACCGTGATGTCGCTGGCGTACAGCGGCATTCGGACGTTTCTGTCGCTGACGATGCCCGGCCAGAGGTCATTGGCAGCGGGGTCGGGGATGAATATTCCCGGCAGCAGCTCCTTGGTGTTGGGCGGGCCGAGGTTGCCCGGCCCGACGTCGACCAGGGCGCTGATGTCGAAGGTGGTCATGGATTCCTCCGTGCGTTGTGGGTGGGGGTCGTCACCGGGGTTACTCCGCCCCTGCGGCGATGCGTTCTTGCTTGGTGCTTCTGGTTGCCGGCGGCGGCGCGGCCGCTTCGAACGGCGACGGGGGCGCGGCCTGCGGCACCGTCGAGCTGGGCTGCGGTGCGGGTTGGTGGGGCGCGGCCGCCGGTCCCGGGCCCGACAGCGCGACGGTGTCGGGGGGCGGTTCGGCAGGCACTGGTGGCGGCGCAGCCGGGGGCTGCGGTGCCGGCGTTGGGTGGTCAGCCGGTGGTGGTGTCGGCGCCTGGCCTGCCGGTGGTGGTGTCGGCGCCGGCGGGTGCGCGGGGGGATGCGGTGGGGCATGCGGGTCAGTCAGAGGTGGCGCCGAGGTGTGCATCGACAACGTCGGATCGGTGGCGGTGGGACGGAAGACGCCTTGGAAGCCCTTCTGGTCTTTGAAGACATCGTCGAGGGTGTGCGTTACGCCTGGGTGGTTAGGGTCGGCGACCAGGCCCGGCGCGACCGCGACCATGGTCTTGTCCTGCCATTTCAGCACGTCCCCTGGTTGCATGTCGGACGGGTCGACCTTGGCGCCCAGGTTCTTACCGTCGCCTGGCAGCTCCAATCCAGTTGGGCTGTAGGCTTTTTGCGCGGCGTCGCCTCCTGGGGATGCCTTGTCCAGTGCATTTTGTGCGGCGTCGGCGGCCTGTTTGTTGGGTGCATCGATCACCTTGCCGTCGGGCAGGGTCACGGTGGGTTTGGTTGTCGTATCGCCGGCGGGTTTGGCCGTGGGAGTCGGGGCGCCGCCGGTGGACCCAGGCGTGCCGGCCGCGGCCGGTTGCGCCGCTGCGCCGCCGCCGGCGGCGCTAGGCGGCGCGGGGGGCGTGTTTTGGGGTCCGGAGTTCAGGGGGGTGATCGGAGATTTCTTGTCGTCCGGCTTGTCCTCGGAGCTCGCGAGCTTGGACAGGGGTTTAACGGCGTCGGCGATCGGCGCCAGAGGGTTGGCGCCGCCGCCCATGGGGCTACCGAGGCCACCGAGCGGGTTCATTCCGCCGAGCCCGCCCAGAGGGTTGCCGCCCATCGGCATCCCGCCGAAAGGCGGGCCGCCCATGCCGCCGAGGAGGTCTTTGAGGCTCTTGGCGTCATCGGCAGGTGGCGAGGCCAGTGAGGGATCGGCGGCCCCGGGCGGCATGGCTGTTGGGGGTCCGGCTGGCGTCATGGGTGTGGCTGGGCCGCCGGCCGGGTTCGATGGCACGTCCTGCGACGACTTGGCGGCGTTCTCGACTTCGGTCTTGACCGAGTCCAACATCTTCGACTCCGCCTGCAGCAGACCGTCCCAGTCGCCTTCTTTGATGGTCTTGGCGGTGGAGTTGAATGTGCCGATGGCGTTGTTGATCGCGTCGCGGCCGGCCTTGGTGACGTTGGCCGAGTTTTGCACGGCGTTCTTGAAAGCCTTTGCTGTGGCGTCGAATTCGGATTCGATCCGTTTGAAATCGCCCTTGACCGCGTCGTAGGCGTCGATGCCTGACTTCTCGCCGGTGTCGGTGCTGAACGGGAACTCGGGTAGATCGCTGGTCGCCGGGGTTCCCTTGCCGAACAGGTCGTAGAGCTTGGCGATGACACTGGTCATCTGATTGGGGATGTCGGGGTCGTCGTTGGTGGCCCAGTCCGGGTACTGCGGGGTGGTCATGCCGTCGGGCACGCTGACCTTCGGGCTCTGCAGCGGCGCCTTCTGGCCGGGCGGACGTGCGGGTGGGTGCGGTTGTTGGGGTTGACCGTTCGCAGGCGGCGGTGTTCCCTTGCCCGCCTCGTACTGGGTCTCCGAGATCGGCTTGCCGTCCTTGTCGAAGTAGTCTCTGCGCCCCGTTGCGGGGTCCAGCGTGTAGTAGTCCCCGTTCTTATTGATCGGGGTGAGGATGGCGTTGGGATCTGCGGGGTTGCCGTGCAACTGAGTGCCGGGATCGAGGAAGGCCTGCTGCGGCCCGATCTGGTTGCCGCGGGCGTCGACGGGCATGTACATCTTGCCGTCGGCGGTGCGCCGGTAGCCCAACGGGTCGAAGGAGGGGCCAGACGGCTTAAAGTCCTTGTCCGCCGGGGTAACTGAGCCGTTGTTGTTCTGGATCCAGTTCTTGCCGCTGGCCGCGTCGTGATAGGCGATAGTGCCGTCGGAGGGCAGCCGGGTTCCATCTCCGAACACCAGGTAGCGTTCCGAGCCGGTGTCGTCGGTGTTGTAGTGAATCTTGGGGTCGCCGTAGTTGTTCTGGGCGTTGAACAGCACCACCTTCCACGCCGGGTCGTCCTTGCTGATGTAGCGGGAGGGGTCGCCGGTCAGCGCCCAGCCGGGGGCGGACCAGCCTTCTTTGCCGTGGGTTGCGTCCCAGGTGCGCCAGGAGGTGGCGTCTCCGAATTTGCGAGGATCGCTGTCTGTCATCGGATTTCGGCCTCTCCGTGGTGGACTGGGTCTGGGGTGGCGCCCTGCGGGCTGGTGCGGGATGTCGTCAGCGACGCCGGTGGACGTTGACCGGCGTGGTCATGATGGGCGAGGAGGGTGGCCGCACAGCCACGCTCTGCGAGGAGGCCCTCGAGAATGGTTGCGGATCGGGGTGATCTCGTCACGTGGTGCGCCGCCTGTCGTCGTCTAGGTTGTGGATTGTGGTGCGGTTGCGCCGCGATCGCCGCTACCGTGGACACCCTGGTCGCCCTGGTTGCCGCTGTTGTCCGGCATGCGGGGCTCCAGGGCCGCCGAGCGTCCCTGCCGGCGCGGAAGCGCACTCCTGGGGACCCCGAGTTCGGTCAGCTCAGCAGGCTTCCAGCCGGCCTCGATGCACTCCAAGACGGCCTTTTCGATGTTGGCGTCGCAGTCCTTGAGTTCGGCTTCCTTCTCGGCCTTGACGTCAAGCAGCTCCCCCAGGTGCTGGACCGGGCCCAGACGCGCCGCGAGGAAGTCGTTGGCGCGCTTGGTGAAGTCGTTCTTCTTGGCCACCGGTGAAGGTCCTTTCGTTGGACGTGATGTTTCCATTATTGGCGATTGCTGGCAATTATCCGCACGTCAATGCGTGTTTGTTTGGTGGTTCGATTCGCCGACGGGGGGTTGGGGTCATGCTGAAGCCAGATGGGTTTCTGCGAGGTCGCGGACCTCGACCAGGGCGTCGCTGGCGACCTCGGTTTCTTCACGTTCACCGGAGTAGACATCCCGCAGGATGAGGATGGTTGCGTCTGGGCTGTCGGCGGGTGCCGGTTCTTCGTCGAGGATGGCCCACTCCCCTGTGTCGGGATGGCACAGGTAATCGCCCACCTCGAGGTCGCTGATCTCTACTCGGCGGCTCTCCCCGTCGAGGTCGACGTAGCTGCAGACCAGTTCTTGGGCGGAGGTTTGTGAGCGCGGACCGCCGGGGGCCGTGCCGAAGATGGACTCCACACCTCGGTCCTGGAAGTCCAGCCACCCTGGCGGGGCGTAGTCGGCGGCGTGGGGGTCGAACTGGGGGTAGTCGGCCGCCTTGAGCAAGGGAAGGCTGAGGTACACGGCGAAGTCCTCGGCGCCGTCGTTGGGGTCCCAGTCGGGCGGCATGATGATGCCCCGCTCATACAGCGAGATCGGCGGCCGCAGCTCCTCGACGATCTGCCGTTCGTCCTCGTCGGCAGGGTCGGACGGGTCGGGTACGTAGAACGCCTGCACCTCGGTCGGCCAGCCGGCACCGTTGAGGGCGGTGCCGCGGCCGCGCACACCGATGGGCACGGTGCGACCGGCATTGGCGTCGTTGTGGATCATCATGGCCGCTTGGGTGGACAGCTTGCCCAGCGAAAGCCGTTGAGTGAAGTTGTCTTTCGCTTCGCCTTTGAGGAAGTCGGCGTCTGCGCGCTGCAGCGCGGCCACGCAGTGGAATCGGCTGGTGCGGCCTAGCCGCAGCAGGGAGGAGAACTGCCGCAGCGTCGGGCAGTCCCGGGCGGCCTTCTTCTCCTTGTGGTTGGCGTAGAAGGTCTTGATGGCTTCCTGGAATTCGGTGTATTCGTCGAACACGATCATGAATGGCTCTTTGCTGGCCAGCGCCTGGCGGTCCCGCTTGTAGAGGTTGTAGCGGGCCTGCATCTCCCTGTATATGGTGTTCACCAACGCAATTGCTTCATGCGGCTCGGTGAGCACCGCCACCACGTTCGGGTAGGTGCGGTAGCTGGTGAATTCACCGCCTTTGAAGTCGATGATGAAGATCCGCACGCCCAGTCGGGCCGCTTGGACGATCGCGTTGTGGATGGTGGCGGTCTTTCCGGTGCCGGTCGGGCCCATCAGCAGCATGTGGGGGTTGACCTTGAGGTTCCACTCGATGATGTTGCCCTCTTCGTCGACGGCCAGCGGAATCGCGGCGCGATCGTAGGTGGCGCAGGCTTCTTCCACGGTGGTGACTGGCGCTTTGACCGGCGGGTACACCCGGGTGGGCAGTTCGGGGCGGATCTCGAAGACCGCGGTACCGGCGAGGTGGTCGCACCGGACGGCCCGCCAGCGGCCGGGTAACAGATCGCTGATCTTGCGCGCGATCGCACGGACCCGGTCGGTGCCTGACAGTTTGGCGCCGATCTGGTGGTGGACGGTGAAGCGTACGAGGTCACCGCTTTCGCTGTACTGCAAGTCGGACACTGTGGCGCCGGAGGCGAACAGCTCGGTGCTGCTGATCTGCTCGCGCAGCCCCCGGACTGTGGGCGACTCGGTGTTCACGCTGGCCAGGCTGGCGGTGATCATCTGGTCGGTGGTGGCGTAGGACAGCGTGTAGTGAGATCCGACGGCGTCGTCGAGCCGGCGACTGAGCTCGGGCTTGAGTTCTTCGCGACGTCCCCGGTAGGCCAGCAGTAAGGTCTTGGGTTTCTGTGGTTGGCCCTCGATTTCCTCGTCCCATTCGGTGATGGCCACGACGCGGCGGCGCGGCAGTTCGTCGTAACCCAGATAGGGGTAGAGGGCCCATTCGATTTCGTTGAGGTAGCGGGCCCGTTCGCGGCGCTCGCGCAGTTTCTCGGTGAGCAGGTCGGCCAGGCCGTAGGCGGCGATGATGCCGATGGCGGCGGCGAGGAGATCCGGCACGAAGGGAATCAGCACCAGGATCAGCAGGCCGCCGACGAGGGTGGTGGCGGCCAGCACGGGGGTGGCGACCGGTGGGATGGGTCGCCGGTCGTCGGGGTCGTATTGCACTGGTGCGGCCATACGGATCCCGATCGTGACCGCGGCGGCGACGCCCAGGGCGATCGCCGCGCAGGCGGCCGCGGTGAGCAGGGTGGGTCCGGCGCTGCTGGGGTTGGCGGCGGGCAGGGTGAAAAGTGGTCCCGACGTGGTGAAGTATCCGTTGCGCAGGGCCCAGGACGTGGCGGTGGCAGCGAATTTCAGCCACAGTGCGCCGAGGACCACGGGGACGGCGGCGAGGGCGCCGAGGGCCGGGTTGCGTTGTTGGGTATCGGTTTTCGCCACGTCAGTAGCCCTTCGGAGGCGCGTAGGGGTTGGCTTGCTGCACTTTCCGCATCAGGTCTGAGCCGTCGATGGACACGTGGTAGCGGGTCATGACGTAGTGGATGGCGGCCGCGGCGTTGGCGACGGGGTCGAAGATGTCACGTGACGTTCCGGGCCGCCAGTGCGCCGCGAAGGTCGGTTCGATGGTTTGCATCCATCCCTTGGACGGCGTTCCCCTGGCGGCGTTGGAGTCTGAGCCGTTGATGGCCCGGGGATTGTTGCCCGATTCGCGCTGGCCCATGGTCATGAGGCCGGGTAGCCAGTTCGCGACGGCGCGGGGGTCGGTGATGCCGTTGGCGGCCAGCGCTTTGATTGCCCAGGCCTTCGGGCCGCCGGCGGCGAGCAGATGCTGTTGTTCTTCGCTGTCGGGTCGGCCGGCGTTGAGGTCTTTGAGGTAGTCCGCGGACATCGCCTTGATGGTGCCGGCGTTGAGTGAGTCCTTGCCGACGGCGTTGGTCAGGACGGCACCGGCCTGTTGCAGGCCCTGCGCGATGGTCGTCAGGACGCCGAGCTGGCCCATGGGGGTGTTGGCGATGGGACCCATGGACTGCAGGGCGGTCTTGACCTGGCTGATGATCTGCTCGATCTTGTCGCGGCCCATGGTGGAGTTGGCAGCCGAATCCTGCAGGGAGGCGCGGAGTTTGCGCTCTAGGTTGTCCATGGCGCGGGCCTGGTTGGCCTGCTTGTCGACATCGGATTGGTAGGCATCGCCGGCGTCGCCGGTGATGCCTCTACTGGCGTCGGTGTTGCCGAGCCGGTCGAGCACTCCTTGGGGGAAGCCACCGGAGGACGGCATCGCCGGGTTGCCCTGGCCGAACTGATTGAGGATCTGGCCGAACGGTGCGAGCAGTCCCGAGCCGATGCCAATCAGTGCCGAGGGCAGCCCGGCCAGTGGCTGGGCCAGACCCGAGAGCATGCCGAGGGCGTCTTGCGGGTTGATAGCGGGTTTTGTGGCGGCGTCGAGCGCGTCCTTGGGCGCGGCTTCGCCTTCGCCTCCGGCGTCGCCGGTCGGGCGAGACGGTGCGCCGCCGGCGGGGGCGCCAGCACCTCCGGGTGTGGTGGGAGCAGTCGATGGTGATGGTGGCGGGGTGGCTGCCGGTGGCGTGGTTGGTTTCGGCGTGGGCGAGGGGGCGCTAGCCGGCGAGGCGGGTTGAGCTGGCGGGGCCGCCGGGGTCGACGGCGCCGCTTGCTGCTGCGGGGCGGGACTGCCGGGCAGCCGCGGGATGATCGGCAGGATCGGTCGGCGCTGGTTGTCGCGGTGGCCGGTGTCGGGAGGTCGCGTGCCGATCCCGGGCGGCAGTGGAGGCGCATCTGCGGCGGCGGCGAGTTGGTCTTCGCTCACGGAGTCGGCACCTCCTGGTTGGTGTGCACGCGTGGCCTTTTGATGATGACGTTGCCGGTCGGGAGGACGCCGACGGCGATGGGCTGGTTGAGGGTGGTCGCGTCGATGCCGAGCGTGGGGGTGATGGCGAGCATGACTGCGGTGGGTCCGTGCTCGGGGGTGAAGTTGAAGAAGACTAGGTCTCCAGGACTGATCGCTGTGGGGTCTACGCGGTCGCCGGTGGCGATCTGTTGGGCGACGTCCTTCGGTAAGGTGATCGCTCCCCCAGTGGCCTGGTAATAGGCGTATCTGACCAAGTTAGCTGCCGAAAAGGCGTTGTTCGTCGGCCCAGCGGTACTTCCGTCGGAGGCGGTTGCCATTTGGCCGACCTGGCCGTGGGCCAAGGCCGCGGCCCGCCGGCCGGTGTCGTCGCCGGGTGTCTTCAAGGGCGCTTTCACCACGTCGCCGGTACGCACGGCGTTCGCGCATGCCGTGGTCTTGGCGTCGGCGCTAGGCGGGGCGGTGAGCGTGGCGTACGGATTCGACGGGGACGTGCTATTTGTGCTGCTAGCGGTGGTGGTCGTGGCAGTCGTCGTCGAGGTGCTGGTGGGTGTGGTGGTGGGGGGTGTCGTGGTGGCGGGTTGCAGCAGGGTGGTCTCCCAGGTGGTCGTCGGTGGCGCTTGATCCAGCGAGACCGAGGTGGCCAGTCGCGGCACCACCTCGAAAGACGCGGTGTTGCCGACGGAGTACCCCAGACGCGATTCGCATTGGTAACTGAAGTCGCTGCGCTGATCGGACATGCGGCTTAACGCGACGATCGCGGTGACGAGCAGGACCAATGCCAGCACTGCGACGATGGCCACGATGGCCACGATGACCGGCCAGCCCAGAGCACCGACCGCCGCGGATCCCGCCGAGGCCGCGACCTTGCGGGTCCCTTGGACCGCGACTGCGCCCAGTACTGACTTCAGTGCTGGTTGGCGGGCCGGCTGAGGGGACGGCATCGTCATGGCTGGTCCTGGTCATCGCGGGGCTGGGGATGAGCCGGTGGGGGTGGCAGCGGCCGCGCTGCCCCGGTGAATGGGGGCTTCGGCGGATTCGGCGGCGTGGGAGCCGGCGGGGCGGGTCGGTGTTCGAACGGTGAGGGGGGCGCTACGTCACCATGGTTTTCCCACGCCGGCGGCCCACCCGCCGCGGGGGACGTGTTATTTCCGCTGGTCGTCGGTTTCTTCTGCTCGGGCAGCGCGGCTGCTGAGCCGGTCTTGGGCACCGGCGGCGGCGCGGCGGACAGATCCCCGGGGCCGGATCGACCCGACGCTGGCTCGGTGCCGGTACTCGGTGGCGCTGCCGGCATCGACGACGTCAGCAGATCGGTCGCCGACAGGTCCGGCCGCGCCGGGGCGTCGCCGCCGGTGTTGGGGGCAGCGCTGAACTGCGTCGTCGGCGGAGCGGCCTGCGCGGGCTGCGGGGTCGGACCGGCTCCTGCACTGTCGGCCGGCGGGGTCGACGTCGATGCGGGCGCCTCAGGCATGGTCACCGTGGGTGGCGTGCTCGCCTGCTGGCCGTCCGTCGGCGTCTTCGACTGCTCCTTTGCCTGCTTGGCCTGCTCCTTCTCGGCTTGCTGGCGGGCTTTCTGCGCGGCGCGTTCGGCCTGTTCCTGCTTGTGTTCGAAGATGTCGGCGCCGCGGTCCAGGTGCCGGACGATGGAGCTGCGGCCGCCGCGGACGAACGGCGCCACGACGTGCAGGGCGTGTGTGGCCGACGGGGACCGGGCGGCCAGTGCGCCGCCGGCCATGGTCGCGCCCAGCCCCATGGCGACGACGCTGGTGTCGCGCAGGAAACCGCCGGCCTTCTCGTGCAGGATGTTTGTGGTCGGTGGCGGCGGGGTCGCCCCGACGCTGTTGAGGACTCCGGATGCGACGTTGGAGCTGGACTGTTTGAGGCTCTTGGAGACCGTGAAGATCAGCCGGATCGCCACCACCATCAGGATGAGGGTTGACAGCATCGCCACGAGGCCGTTGCCCTGTGGACGGAAGACCACGGTCACGACCTCGCCGATGAAGATGGTCAACGTGATGTAGGCGAACATCGCCACCCCGGAGAACAGCATCGCGACGAAGGTGTTAACCAAGGAGGCTTGCGGTCCTCCGGGGATCACGCCGACGGCGAACCCCCAGAGCAGCTTGAACGCGTTGGCGACGGCGCGAAAGAACTCGAGCACGATGTGGAAGCCGAGCACGGCGCAGAACAGAGCGAAGATGCCGGCGAACATCAGCATCAGCACGCCGGTGCCCAATTGGCCCGGACTCGGGTTGTCTGCAGTGGCTTTCATCGCCGCCGAGTCGGGGGCACCGCAAGATCGGATGCCGTCCTTGATGTTGTCGGGGTTTCCGGAGTTGACGCCGCTGCTCCAGGCCGCCGCGCAGCTGGGAGTGTTGTCCGGTTGGCCGGCGAAGTTCCACGTCTGCAGCGGCCGGCGGACGAAGGAAGTGGCCAGCGTCCCCTCCAGTCGGCTGAGGGTCTCTTTGGTGTTGGTAGCGCCGGCCACGGAGTTGGATCCCAGGCTGACCGCGACGTCGCGGCCTTGAGCCAGCGGGCCGGAGTCGGAGATGACCCAGCTGATGGGTGAATAGACCAGCGCGCCGCCGACGATGGCGATCAGGACAGCAGCGGCGGCTTGCGATGCTGCACGCGGCAGGTTGCCGCGCAGAATGTTGATCGCGACGACGGTGGCGGCGATGACCGCGGCGATCGCGGCGACGCCCGGCACGATCTGGCTGGCGTAGCTCTGGGCGACGTCGGCCACGGGGCGGACGAGGTCGGGCAGGAATCCGAAGCCGATGACGTACATCAGAAACCAGATGGCCACGCCGCCGATCACGACGAACAGCCCGGCCTCGGCTTCGAGCAGGGTGGCCAGGACGGCCCGGGATCCGCCGTCGAAGATCGATCCGTAATCGGTGGCGATGGCGTAGCGCGACAAGGGGACTCCATAGGAGTCAGTGACGCCGAGCACGTAGAGCACAGGGCTTTGGGCGCCAACCGCGGCGTTCGCTTCGGCGGGGAAAAGCAGGGCCACCACGCACAGGCACAGCTGTAGGTAGATCGGCAGCATGGTGAAGCGGCGCAGCCGGGTGGCGGTGGACACTGCCCACCCGCGCGCGAACAGTTGTCCGAGGGTGGGCAGCGTGGGGTCCCAGCGGGGGAAGAACGCAGCGGCGAGCATCAGATGCTCACCTGCTGGGGAGTGGTGGACACGGCGCGGGCGCGGTCGGCGCGCGCGGGGCCGAGGATCTTGCCGCGGCCGATGCGGCCGCGGCCGTCGGCGATGAAGCATTCCCCTCGACGGTTGGGAGCGACCGTTTCCTTGCGTCCTATCGGTGGTGAGGTGTTCTCGCGGAGCTGCTTGATCAGGTAGGCGTCGCGTTCGATATCGACGCCGAGCCACTCCAGGGTGTTGGCCGCGGTGACGGCGTTGCGTTGGCGAAAGGCGAACCGGTTGGGAATGAGGTTGTGCGCGGCGGTTGCGTAGTCGGCCTTGGGGTCGTGGGAGGCGAGGATGATGCCGGCGGAGTGCTTTCTTCCGTCGCGGACGAATTCCTCGACGATCTGCTTGCCGACGGTGGTGGCGGTGAAGTGGTAGGCCTCGTCGACGACGAGTGCGCCAAAGCGTCCGGGTTTGAGGAACTGTTCGCGCGCGAGCAGCCCGACGAGTTCGTAGAGTGCGTGTCCCAGCCGCTTACGCCAGGGCAGGTTCTGGTAGGCGTGGCTCAGGGTCAGTTCGTCGACGGTCGGCAGCGCCAGGGTGTGGGTGCGCACCACCGTGGCGGTGGCCGCCAGCGGCATGGGCTTCAGTGCGCGGTCGAAGAGCACCGGGGCCTCGACCGCGTCCATAGCGCGCACGAGGGTGTGTTGGTCTTCGGCGTCGCGGCCGTGACGGCCGGCGGCATTGTCGGCCAGGAAGTCGCGGACGTCGGCCAGTGAGTGCAGTCGGTGGGCGGTGCGGTGCTCTGGTTTGAGGATCTCGGCGAGCAAGACGCCCGGTGCCGACACAACGGGGATGTTGAGCAGCGGCAGGATGGTGTCGAGGGTGATGCTGCGCGCGCGGTGCGGGTCGGTGAAGATCCGCAAGGGGTCCAGTGTGAAGCGGGGGTCGTCGAGACTGATCAGCACCGAGCCGGGGATCGACTCGAGCAGAGGCACGTACTCCCCTCCTGGTGAACGGTCGATAACAAGGAATTGGCCGAGCAGGTCGGCGACGATGCTGATGAGTGTCTTGGTGAAGTAACTCTTGCCCGATCCCAGTTCTCCGGCCATCGCGATGGCGGGGCTGATGTCGGAGAGCACCTTGTTGAGGAAGTTGAAGTGCAGGGGCTCGAAGAGTCCGGACAGCAGGTTGACGCCAATGATGGGCCCGGCGTCGTCGAGCAGTCGCGCGGTGGTGAAGGGGACGAAGCCGGCCCAGTCGGGGGTGGCGGTGATGTGCTGGTAGTCGGTGTAGACGGAGTCGGCGGGCGCGCCGGGGTTGAGCATCATCCAGAACCGTCGTTGGGCGCCGCGGGGTGCGTCGAGGCGGATTCCGAGTCGACGGAACTTGGCCTTGAGTGTGCCGACGCTGCGGGTCAGGTCGGCTTGGGTGGGTGCGCCTACCGCCAGGACGGTGGTGAATTCGACTTCTTGGGCGTTCTCGTTGGTGGCCAAGCTGTCGTTGTAGGCGGCGAGTGTCTCGACTTTGCGGCGTAGTTCTTGGCTGTGGAAGCCGACGTCGGTGTTGCGCTCGCCGAGCTGGATGCCGAGCTTGCCGAGCTGCTTCTCGTTGAGTTGGATCGCGGATTCCCGATCGCGGCGCCGTACGCGCATCGCCCAGTCGACGGTGACATCAGGGATGCCGTCGAGGATGGACAGAAATTCCGAGTGTCCTGGGAAGGCCATCGCCGGGGGAAACGACATCGGGGTCAGCATGGCTTGGTAGCTGTCGATGACGTGGCCGTCGTCGAGCCGAACCATCGCCTTGAGCATCGGGTCAAAGCTGCGCCTGAATGGCTTCTCGGTTCGGGCGCCCTCGTCGAGCACGCCGGGTTGGAAGAACGGAATAGCCGGCGGCGCGGTGCTCGGCGATGCGTTGGCCGGATTGTGGGGTGCGTGTTCGAGGGCCGAGCCGCGCATGAGGTTGTGGTTCCAGATGAAGGGCAACAACCCCTCGGGCACAGGCTGCAGTTTGAAGTTGCCTTCAGGGTCGATAACCCTCAGCAATTCATCGGCCGCAGCCATGTGCGCGGCGATCTCCTGCGCGGAGGGGTCTCCGCTGAGTTGGCTCTTGCCGATCGGAAACGTGATCGTATAGATGCGCGTCAATGGGGCGATCTCGGCGATACGCCGGTACCCGTCCAGGGCTTCCTTGATGTAGTCAGGGGTGCGCTGCAGATCGACTTGATCGAGTGATCGGTTCATGACGTCGACGAGATCGAGAGGTGCCTGCAGGCTCAGCAGCAAGGTGTCGTCGGGGCAATTCAGAATCAGCGATTCGTGCGCGTCAGCGACACCGGCCTTGTCCTCGGGCTGGCGCAGTCCGTAGTCGAGTGCCTCCACAAAGTAGGTTGCGAAGACGGCGCCGTGGTGCGTCCACTGGAGGTGTCGGCGTCGGGCCGCAGTCGGCTGCCGGAGCTTCACGGTGGGCTGTGGTCCTCTCGTATCGGATGGCGGACGTCGTGTTCGGATAGGTCAGGTGACGTCGAGTGCCGAGGCGTCCTCGACAACGAACGCGTGCGGGTTCGCGGCGGCTTGTCGGTCGAGTTCCTCGCGTGCCAGAACGGTCGGCTTGCGGTCGAACACCAGGCCGAGGATGCGGGCCGTCTTGCCCATCACGGGCACTCCGTCGTACTTGATCTGGCTCAACGCAACGACGACTGCGAACGCCAGAACCGTTCCGGCGCTGAAGACGATGAGGGTGTTGTACGGCAGCACCCAGCAGGCCAGCCAGCTGAGCGCGAGCGTGCCGACGAAGCCGACGACCTGTTCGATCGGACGCGCTCCGCCGGGAATTCGCCGGCCACCGGAGAAACGGCCGACATAAATGCGGAAGCGTCGCCCTGCAGTCGCAACCCGGACCCAACGCACCGGGTTCATGCGACCGACATGACGGTGATCGCGTCGGTCGTCGACGGCAGAAGCGCGGCCGGCGCCGGCATCGAGTAGCCGCCGCCACCACCGATCTGCTTACCGGTGCTGTCTCCCGCGCTGAGCAATGCGGGGATCAGCGCGAACCCGCCGGCGGCGCCGGCAATCGCCACGAGCGCAACGACGATCTTGACCGGGTCCCTGCCGCCCTGGCCGAACAGTTGCCGGAAGAAGTAGTAAAAGGCCCACAGCATGAGTAGCGTGCTGGCGCAGCCCAGGACGACGGCCCTGATGTTGTTGAGAAGCACTTGAATATCGGTCACTGCTCCGGGTTCCTTTCCGATTCAGGTTGGGGTTGGGGGTGGCGTCAGTTGCGGGTCGGCGGTGGCGGTGGTGTCGTCGAGGTGGTCGTCGTCGCGCCGCCTTGGCGGGGGTCGTCGGGGCGGGTCTGCAGCAGTGGGACCGCGGCGATGGAGACGACCTGCCACTGGCCTTCGACGGAGCGCAGCGTCAGTGGATAGGCCAGTTGGGTGAGCGTGTAGTTCCTCGTTCGCGCGGCCACGGTGATGTACACCTCGGCAGTGGTGGCCGTTTTGCCGTCGTCGCCGACGTTGGCCTGGATCGTGAGTGTGTCGACTTTCGCGTAGGGCGCCGGCTGGATCGGTTTGTCGGATGAGTCGGAAGTCACGTAGCGGCTGAAGTCAGCGCCACCGGTGAGGTAGGACCGGACGAATCCAACGGCGGCGATTCCCAGCGGTGAGTCGAGGGACACGGTGTTGCGGTAGCCGAGCCGGAAGTCCACGCCGATGCCGGGCCCGGCCACTTGCATCGGCAGTGCGGTAGCGCGCGGTGCGCCGTCGAGCACGGTAATGGGTACGCGGTAGTAGGTGCGCTGCGGAGCGGCGGCGGTGGCTCCGTTGATGAGTCCCGAGACGGTCACCGTCCAGACGGCGACGCCGTCATCGGTGGTGGTGACTTGCTTGGCGAAGGCGACGTCTGTGTCGGTGAATTCACTGGCGACAGGCGGCAGTTTGAGGTCTTTAATCGTGACGTAGCGTGCGAGCTTCTCTTCATCGCCGGCCTTGGCGGTGAGGTAGGTGGTGACGTAGTCGCGCGCGAATCCGGTCACCAATGTGGAGGCCGGCACCGAGGCGTTGCCTGGCGTCGAGTTGGTGTGACTGGTATCCGGCCAAAGCGCCGAGAGCATCGTGATGAGGGCGAAGATTCCGCCGATAACGCCGAGGACGTTCACGACGCGGCGCGCGAGGAGCTGCTTGTCGAGTGGCTTCACCAGCTCGTCGAAGCGCTTCCTTTGGGTGGGAAATTTACCTGTCACGGTAAATCAGTCTCCCACAGTCCCCGCGCCGTTTTCGGCGAGCGCACGGGCGAATGAGGCGTCGGCTTCGGGGCTGTCGTCGACGATCAGTTTCAGAAGTGCGGCGCGCGCGGCGAGGTCGAACGGGTCGTCGTGGAGTTCGTCGCACGCGATTCTTACTTCTCGCGCGTACGCGCGCGCGGCGGCGATCGCGGGGCTGATGTCGAGGTTGCGTGAATGCGCGGATGTGGAGGTCGCCATAGCGGGGGTTCCTTGTCGGGAGCGGTGAGCGGCGAGGTGCCGCTCTATCCCTGAAGTACCGGCCGGTGGGTTGGTTTCCGTCGCGGCGGGGGGAAAATTTGTCGGCCAGCTATGCGCTATCGGCGATAGCGCGTCCCGTCTCGGACAGGCGGGGCACTGTTCTGTGGGCAGCTGGTTTCCTCAGTCCCTATGTCGCCAGGCGCCAGGTCTGGCCAGCGGCGGCCGGAGGTCGTCTCACTTCATGTCACCGGGGTCTGATCATCAACAACAACAACAACAACAATCAGATTTGCCGCTCCCCCCTTGACAGGGGGGGTACGCTGACCGTGCAGCAGAGCGATAAGGACAGCGTAATCCTCCAAGGACGCGTTTGCTCGCGCTATTTTTGCAGGTCAACCGTGTGATTGTGAGCTCACAACCCGCGCCAATAGCGTCTGCGCAGGCTGCGCGCATGAATTGTGCATTCCCGCTCACGGCCCGCGCACACGGCGCGTGACCAGCTATCGGCGGCGCCGCGCACGGTCCGCGCACATCACGCGCACGTCCAGGTGCACATCGAGCGCCGGCGGGCACGCACAGCGCGCGCACACTCCGAGACGGTGTGCTGTGCGCGTGAAAAATGGCACCGGATTTTTCCGTCGCGTGAAAACCGCGAATAGAGCTCGCGCAACCCTCAGGCATCGCATGCGCGCAGGCCAGCGGCGTGTGAAATCCCTAGATGTGGCGCGGATCACAGTCGTGATAGGCGGTTCCATGTCCACGTCACGGCCCCTCTCACGTCGTCACTGACGGTTAGCTCACCACCCGTTCCGAAGCTGAGGTCATCAGCTGCGCCGCACCGGCGCACACGACGTTTTGCAGGAGACCGGTGATGACCACTCAGCCTCTCTCACTCCCCCGCCCGGCCGCCGCCCTTCGCGACCACGCACGGCGCTGCGCTGACATGCGCTCGCAACGCGCGCAGATTTCGGCTTGGTTGCGCGCGACGCACGTGTCGAGCGTGGAGGAACTCTTTGATGCCCTCGCCGGCCGTGACGGCGAATCGACCGCGCGTCTGCTGGTCGACTATCGCCGCGGTGTCTCACTGGCGTCCACAGTGCTACTCGGGGCGAAAGCCGTCATGCTGGCCTCAGTCGCGCGGCACGCGCCGGGCGACACGGCAGAGGAGCGCTTTCAGGTCACGGTGGATGCGTTCCTCGCGCACGCGCTGCCCACGGTGAAGCCGACACATAAGTACATCGACGCACAGCTGTACTGGGTGACGTTGCGGACCGTCACCAAGCTCCACCAGGCGCCGCTGTACGACAGGGCCGAGCCGCGCTTCTTCGACGAGTTCGCCGGAGCGGACGTTCACGCCGATCCCGACAGCTATCTCACCGCAGACGCGGTGCTGGACTGGGCGCTGAAGCGCGGCTTCATCATCGAGGACGATCATCGCGCGCTGCTCCTGCGATACGGCGGCGAAAAGGCCCGGCCGGTTCGCGAGGTCGCCGCGATCGTAGGGGTTAGCGAGAACATGTTGGAGTCGCGGCTGCGTCGGGCGATGACGCGGCTGCGCGACGCCGTGGTCGCCGATCGGGACGGCCTCTACCGCGCCTGCATCGACGCTCGGTGGGGACGCCGCGATGCCGAGGCTCACCGCACGGCGGCCGTCGAGACTGGTGCTGCCGCGTGAGCGTCTCCCCTGGCTCCGTCGGGATAAAATTTTCCGACACCGGTAACGCTCTCGACCCTGAATGGCGTGCGACGCCCGGTCCGGAAAGTGATGTCGACATGTCCGATCTGTATCACCGCCATGCAGACGTGATCGCCGATGACTTGCTCGCCGATCCCGAACTCTTCGAACCCGTCAGCGACGAATTCGCGACGAATTCCGATGAGGGTTACGGCGCGTGGATGCCTAGCGGCGATGACAGCGATGGCGGCGACGGCGCTGCTGAGTACGACGCCGCCTACGGCGCGTATGACCCGCTTGGCCGACACGACCGTGACCTCACCGAGGACGAGCGTTCCGATCTAGACGAGCTTGACCGCGTCATGACGGGCCCGCCGGATCATGCCCTGCTGTCTGGCACCGGCCGCGGCGCCTACGTCCACCGTGATGACGATGACGTAGCCGCTGGGCCGGTTGTCGATGACGACGGCGCAGATTCCCTCGCCGACGTGAGCGGCGCGGGCGGCGGTCCGTGGTGGCGGTTTGGATGGTTCGACGGCAGCCGGCGTTCTCACCGCATGGGCGCGATCGCCGCGGTCGTCGTGATCGTTCTCGTGGTGGTCGTGTCGGTGCTGCCGAGCGGTAAGGACGACAAGTCCTCGTCGACGGCGGCCACGTCGCCGGCCTTCACCGTGCCCACGATGACGCAGTCACCGCCGCCGCCGCCCACTCCGGGAAATCCTGGTGCCGGTGCCGCGGACGGGCCCATCGGGATTAAGGGAGCAGAGAGTCGGTGCACCGCCGGGTCCACCGATCCGATGCAAGCTTTCGACAACGACGTCAACACCGCGTGGATGTGTGTTCCGGCCTACGGTGTGCCGGGCACCGTTCTGCGCGTGGAGTTCAACAACTGGTATGTGGTCACCGGCGTCTCGATTGTGCCGGGATGGAACCGCGTCAACCCCGACGGTTCAGACGAATGGCTCAAGCACAAGACCGTCGCGACCGTCGAGTATCAGTTCAATGATCCCGACGAGACGCGCCTGACCCAGAAGACGAACAACGTCCGCGACGAGGTTGTGACGGCGGTGCAGCCGCCCGTCCTGGCCTCGGCCATGACTATCACCGTCACCGAGTTCGGCACACCAACTGGACCTGTGGCCGACACACGCAACATTCCCGGCCAAGGCGGTGTCATCGTCTCGGACACACCAAAGACCGGTGATCTCAAGGACTTCGCGGTGTCCTCAATCAGCATCATCGGCCACCGCGCCGCCTGAGCAGAAGGCCTGTCAACACGTGACTGGGGCACCCCAGGGGAGGCACCCCGGGGAGGCATCCGGTGCGTGAGCGCTGCCGTGTGATGCGAATGACGCGTGCGGCGAACAGTACTGTGCGGCCGGCCGCGGCGTGTTCGGTCACTACCGACGCCATGTACCGGCGAGGCCTGAGCCGTTTCCTGAAGTCTCGAAACTGATCGAAAACGATCCAGATCAAACGCCAAGGACGCCGCTGGATGCTGGTGCTCTCCTGTGACGAGGTGCCGGCCAATCCGCTGCCGGCCATGGGCGCTCAAGCCGCAGTGGTCGGCATGCCAAGTTCTTAGCCGGAGTCGGGGACAGCCCTGTTGTCCAGGGCGCGGAGATCGCATTGATCGGTGCGCGGCGGGGTGTAGCTGGTGAACCCACATGTGGTGCACGTGTGAGTCCTGTGCGACGTCGGGCATCCCGCGCACTGCGCCGTGCCCACGAGCACCCGCTTCGGCCCGAGGTCGCCTCCGCAGCCTTCGCAGTGCGTGGGTTGGGGTTCAACCCAGCCGTGGTGGGTTCGCCGTAGCTCCACAATGGGCGATCGTACGTCTGTTCGGAAGAGCGTGGTCGGTCGTCTCGTAGTTCACCAGCTCACCCACCACGGCGCAACACCGATTCGAGCCCACACGGGTTGAGAACAGCTGGCGGTTTTGTTGGTCAGCGTTGGATGAGTGGATTTGTCGGAGCGGTCTTGGAGACTGTGGGTATGGGCGACCGCAAGCTGCGTGAGTGGCGGGGGGTGAAGCCGGTGGCCGCGCCCGGTGGGGTGGCGATCACGACCCGGTTGCGCACCTCGGTCGACGACGAGTGGGTGCTGGATCGCGTGGCCGCGCATGTGGGCCGGTTACGCTGCGCCGATCTGGCGGCGAACGCATGTCGTGAACCGGTGGATCCGCGGTTGAGCGTCGAGCAGCGCCGAGCGGTGCGCCGTGGCCGGCTTAACGCGCGTAAGAAGGCGTTGACCGCGCAGTCGTCGGCGCGGTGGGCCAATGCGATCATCGCCGGCAACGACGACCAGTATCGGTTGGCCCGCGACGCCCAGTACCGCCACATCATAGGGTTGCGGGCTGCGATCACCACGATCGAGAAGCGGCTGGCCGCCCCCACCACGGACACGTTGACCGTCGGCGAGCGCAAAGCCCGCCGGAAAGCCAAGGCGCCGAAGGGTTATGCGATGCAGGCGGAGCGGCACGCCAAGCAGCAGCGGTTGCAGCATCTGCGCGCCGAGCTGGCCCGTGTCGAACAGGACCGCGCGCACGGGCGGGTGCATGTCGTTGAGGGCGGTAAGCGGCTGGCCAGAGCACGTCACCATCTCGAGGCGGCCGGGCTCACCGTCGATGGGTGGCGCGACCGCTGGCAGGCAGCGCGGTATCGAATCACCGCTAATGGCTCCCCGGATGAACCGTTCGGTAATTTGACGATTACCGTCACCCCCGACGGGCAGGTCAGTATCCGGCTGCCGAAACCGTTGGAACACTTCGCGAACGCCGCGCGGGGCCGCTACGTGCTCACGGGCCGCGCGGTGTTCACCCACCGAGGCCGGGAATGGGTGCAGCGGATCATCGGCGGCAATTCGGTGTCCTACACCATCACCCGACGCCCGGGACGGGCCGGCCGGTATCTGACCGCTTCGTGGGCGATCCCGTCTGTGCCGTACTGGGTCGGCCGCGACGAGACCGGCGCCGGCGACGACCTCTATGCCAGCGGGTCGGTGGTGGGTGTGGATCTCAACGACGGGCACCTGGCTGTGCGCCGGCTGGACGCCCACGGCAACCCGGTCGGAGCCGCCGAACGCATCGACATCGACATGACGGGCAGCACGTCACGCCGCGATGCCCAAGTACGGCACGCCATCACAAAACTGATCCACTACACCCGTCGCCATCACATCACCGCGATTGCGGTGGAGGACCTCGACTTCGCCGACGCCCGCGCAATCGGCCGCGAAGCCCTAGGCCGCGGCGCCCGCGGGAAACGCTTCCGCCGCACCGTGTCCGGAATACCGACCGCGGTGTTCCGCCACCGGCTGGCCGGCATGTGCCACGCCGCCGGTGTCGAGTTGTTGGCGGTCAACCCCGCCTACAGCAGCATCTGGGGCGCCCAACACTGGCAGCGCCCCTACCACAACGTCACCCGACACCAAGCCGCAGCCACGGTGATCGGGCGTCGCGCCCAAGGCTATTCAGCCCGGCGTCGGAAAGGTGTGACACCGCAGCGACCAGAGGATCGCACGGTGAGAGCTACCAACCAGACCGGGCCCGATAGCCGACAGGTGAACACCGGTAGCCGCCACCGGCCAAGGATGCGAGGAACCGAATCTCGCCCACCTTGCCGGAACGCACGCGGTGACCCACGCTGGGCAACCGTTACCCCGGCACTGGCCAACAACGACCAACATCACTTGTAACGGTTGTCAGTGTCCCAGACGGGACTCGCGCGAGCGGTCTCATTCTTCCTCGATTGACGAGCCGCGGCTACAGCCGGATAAGCGCCGACAGGGGAAACCGGATAAGCGCCGACAGAAGAAATAGGCGGCGCCGCCGTGCAACTGGGACACATCGCGGTGTCACAACTGGGTGCCATACTTCGGGGCATGGGACTACTTGACTCACAATCGCGGCCTGCGGCAGCCAACCCGGTCAGCCCCGCCTACGCTGCGTTGCAGCGCGTCAACCCTGACGAACTGGTTGGTGCCGAGCTGCTCGCATACGCACAGGCCTACGCGATGTGTGTTCTGGCTGACCGGATTTGCGCGGTCCTGGGCAATGGCGCGGTGAGCTCAGCCGACCCGGACCCTCAGATTCTCGCCGGGATCCAGCAGCTCGTAATCGGCGACCAGTAACTCACTGCGATTCAGGGTGCCGCCGCGGCGGCTGTCACGAATGCCGCGCATTCGCTGAAATCCTTGCGCTCCGTCCGGGCCCTTGAGTCGGCTGTTCGCATCGACACCGTATGGGCCCATTTGTCGAATCGCCGATGCCACGTTCGTTTTTGGCACCAGTTCTTGCGGTATGGGACATCAGCGCGCCGCCGGCGCCGCCGGCGACAACTTCCGGCACGGCCGCGATGGTGCATGTCGGTCATGTTCGGCTGGTTCTGACTGCTGTATGCGTCGCGAGGCACGCCCGCCCCGTAATTAATGTTGATTTGCGAGAAATTATGTTACGGTGGCCGCATGAGCGATGGTCGATACCAGTTCCGCGTATACACCAGCGACGACGCGCCTGTTGACCAGGCATTTGAGGTGTTCTCCTACCCGATGGGCGACATCACCGTGCGCCGAATCCCAGACACTGAGCCCGTTTCGGGGTCCGTGCACGTGCTGCAGGTCCACCGCAGCGCTGTGGACTGGACCCTGGTCGCGCAGTGGGCGGCTCTGGTTGAGGATTTGTTTCCGGGTCAGCCCCGGGTGCTGGCGCTTCCTTACTTGCCCAGCGCCCGAGGCGATAAGGATGTGCCTAGCCCGGCGGTTGTCAACGCAACGCTGGCGGCCGGCACCGGCATTACCGACATCGTGACAGTCGATCCCCACAGCCCGGTGTGGCTGGCGGCAATGCGGGCCGCCAACCCGGCCATTCGCCAGCACGTCCTGCCGCTGGCCGACATCGTTGCGGCGGCATTGAGGAGGGACGGTGACCGGGTGGCGCACCTGGGCGTCATCAGCCCCGATAAGGGAGCGGTCACGCGGGCCGCCGAGGTGGCCTCACTACTCGGTGTACCGGTGTACGTGGCCAGCAAGAACCGCGATCCCAAGACGGGACGACTGACCCATTACTCGCTCGAGGCCGATCTGGCGCCAGGCAACTATCTGGTGGTCGACGACATCTGCGATGGCGGCGGCACGTTCGCGCTGCTGACCGGCGCCGTCCCCGACGGGGTAGTCCTCGACTTATGGGTCACCCACGGCGGGTTCACCAAGCCGAACTTCTCCGCCGACGCCCGCGCGCCCTACCGCCGCATCTACACCACCGATTCACTGACCACTGCGGTGGCAGCCGCCCAGGAAGACAGCCAGATCCAGGTGAGGGCCCTGCAGCCGTGGATCACCGACATACTGGCCAGCCTTGGTGCCGAGCAGGCCGCGGCGCCCGCCACCGCGGGAGAAAACCGATGCCCACCCCAACCCGCCGACCCGCACACAGATCTCGAAGGAATCCCCACATGAACGACGTCGTCAATCGCGTTGTCGACACCCTGCTGGCCACCGACGCCTACAAGCTCGATCACCGCCGGCAATACCCGCAGGGCACCGAGGTGGTGTTCTCCAACCTCACCGCCCGCGGCACCCGCATCCCCGGCGTGGAGGTGACCGTGTTCTTCGGGCTGCAAGCGTTGCTCACCCAGATCACCGAGCGCTGGGACGAATTCTTCAGCCTCGATGACGCCGCTTTGGATACGGTGCTGGTCGAGTACGACCGCATCGTCACGGAACTGTTGGGCGCCAACGACGTCGGCACCGAGCACTTCCGCGTGCTGCACGGCATTGGGTATCTTCCCTTGCGCATCAAGGCATTCCGCGAAGGCGCCCTGGTCCCGTTGCGGGTGCCGTACTTCACCGTCGAGAACACCGATCCGCGGGTGTTCTGGCTGACCAACTATTTGGAAACCGAGCTGTCCGCCGAGTTGTGGCAGCCGATTACCAGCGCCACCCTGGCCTGGCGCAACCGCATGCTGCTCGACGAACGCGCCCAGGAGTCCGGAGACCCCGCCGCCGTCGACTACCAAGGCCACGACTTCTCCTGCCGCGGGATGGCGGGCATGCAGGCGGCTGCCGCCAGCAGCGCCGGTCACCTGCTCAGCTTCCGCGGCACCGACACCTTGTCCGCGATCCGCTACATCAACCGCTACTACCCGGGCGAGAACGGAATCGTCGCGGGATCGTGCCCCGCCACCGAGCACAGCGTCATGTGCGCCGGCGGCCGCGACGCGGAGTTCGCCACGTTTGAGCGACTGTTGGACCTTTACCCGACCGGAATCCTGGCCATCGTCTCCGACACCTACGACCTGTGGCAGGTTTGCACCGATTTCCTGCCCCGTCTCAGGAGCAAGATCCTGGCGCGCGACGGCAAACTCGTCATCCGGCCGGACAGCGGCGATCCCGAGCTGATTCTGTGCGGGGACCCGAACGCGCCAGAGGGCAGCCCGGCGCGCCGGGGTGTGGTGAACCTGCTGGCCGATGAGTTCGGCACCATCGTCAACGACAAGGGCTATCGGGATCTCGACCCGCACGTGGGTGCGATCTATGGCGACTCGATCACCTACGAGCGCGCCGACGCGATCACCGCGAACCTGATGCGTCAGGGATTCGCTTCCACCGCAGTCGTATTCGGGTACGGCAGCTACACCTATCAGTACCAGACCCGCGACACGTTCAAGATGGCGATGAAAGCGACCTGGGTGCAGATCAACGGCCAAGGCCGCGACATCCAAAAGGATCCCGTCACCGACGACGGGACCAAAAAGTCGGCCACTGGTCGGTTGGCTGTGCGCCGCATGATGGACAGCCGCCCCTACCTGATCGAGAACTCCAATCCCGAGCAAGAAGCCACTCAGGCGCTGCAACTCACTTATGAAGACGGAAAACTCCTGCGGCAGCAGTCCTTTGCCGATGTCCGCGACGAACTCGGCTATGAGACAGGGCTGTACCTGCGCCGCACCCGCCGGGCAGTCGCCGAGAAGGATGCATGATGACCTCGCTACGGGAAACCAACCTCACCTATCAGGACGGCGAGCACTCCATCCACGGCACCTGGCTGTCGGTGGACGTCGTCGCGTTGACCCGCGACGTCGACGAGGTCCGGGTCGCGCTCATCACCCGCGCCGGCCAGCCACACCGCGGGGCAACGACCCTCCCAGGCGGCCTGCTGGCCGCCTGGGACCAAGAGACCGTCGAGCAAGCCGCGCGGCGCGTCGTCCGGGAAAAGGCCGGTACCGAGGCGTGCAGCGGTGTGGCCATCCTCGATGTGGTCAGCGACCCCGGCCGCGACGAACGCGGACACACCGTGTCCATCGTCGTCGGTGTCCGCATCCCCGCCGGCACCCCAGGCGCCGTGCGCGTAGCCGATGTTCCCGACGACATGCCCTTCGGGCACTCCAAGATGGTGCGCACCGCCCTGGCCAAAATCAACACCGCGCTCTTCACGGACCCCGCACTGACCTACGCCCTACTTGGCGACGCCACCACTATCACCGAGGTCATGGCGCTCACCCGAGCCTGTGACCCCCACGCCAGTGAAAGCACCATCGGATCCCGCCTGCGCCGCTGCGGCATGTACCAAACAGATCCCGACCACAGCCGCAAACGCGAAACCGGAGCCGGCAGACCAGCTTTGATCTTCACCAAAGCCAACACCGCATAACTGGTTACTTGCCGGATGTTCCCTCGCATTCGTACGATCATCCTGCCCGGCGAACGGCACCATGAGGAACATACAGATAACGTGAGCGGGGACTCGGCCGGACGGCGGAGAAGGAATCAGCGAACGGGCGTTGCCCCGAGAACGGGCACCACTGGCGCACGTCGAAGCAAGCGCGGCGACGGTTCGCCGCGTCGGAAGGGATTGGTTGCCCGGTTAGGCGCCGATGAGCTGGCGAGTTGCCGACGGGGTGATGGGCAGCAGCTCGTAGGGGCGTGCGACGGGGCGTCGACGGTTCGTCTGAGACCGTCGAATGGCCTTTGCTAGACGCTCCTCATCGAGGTTGAGGTGCTGTTTGAGTTTGTCGCGTACTTGCACTGGGATGGAGCTGCGGCCGGCTTCCATTCGACCCAGGTGTACGGGGCTGGTTCCGATGAGAGGTGCCAGCTGGGCGAGGCTGTAGCCAGCCAAGACGCGGTAGTAGGCGAGGTTGCGCGCGGTTTCGGTGACGACGTAAAGCTCGCTGGGTTCTACACCGAGGACTTCGGCGAGGCGTGCGATGAACTTGGGGGAAGGCGCGGCCTCACCCTTTGCCCAGCGGGTGACGGTGCCCTGGTTAACGTTTACCGCGGCCGCGAGCGACCGGTTACTCAGGCCTTGCTTTTTGGCGAGGTCCGACATTTTGCGGTACTTGAAGACCCCGGGCATGGCTGCCGGCGTGGAACGCATGAGTGCGTCTCCCTTCCCTGACCCGACGATCTCGGCGATTGCCCTTGAACTATAACCGGCTCAATGTTCCCGCGGCAGGAACCGCGGCGGCACAACACGCCGACCCGATGTAAATTCACTGCTGTCACAGCAGTAAAAACGCTGGTCAACAGCATCAGATTTGGCTCAGATAAGGGGCCCGACGAGCGGCGTTGCATAGGCAAACATTGCCTGTGATGGTAAATCGTGGCACGATCTGCGTTCATCAGACGCCTGGCAGCGTCGAGTCAACTGAATACAACACCCAGAAAACCAAAAACCGGTTGGTAGCTGGCACTACCAACCGGTGGGCCTCCCCGAAGGGAAGCGGATGTCTTGGCGACACCGCCATTTTAGCGTGCGACCAGCACGTTTGGCAAACCTTGCACGCGACGAAAGTGCGTCTGCGGGGTCACGGGATCGTCACGACCCCAGCTTCGCCACACTCCCCCACGGCCTGACATCGCCGCGGTTGGCCGAAGCCGACTACCGGGTGCGCCGCCGTCAATGGATCGTCACGGTCGGCTCAGTACCCGCCACCATCCCCATGTGGGCCTCTCGCAATTCCTGGACCTGCGACGTCGCCGCCTGGGCCGCCAGCTCGACAGGGCAACGCACCCTACGCCGAGCCCATCTCACTCAGCGCTTGTTCACTCGGGTGAGCGCCGCCCTCGCCCGCTTCGCCGACGGGACCAGCGGACGCCACTGCGCCGTGACCAACTCACGCGTCGCCCTGACGGCTGGCTGCAGCGCGCGCAGCGTCACCACCGTGCGCGCCGTCCTGGCGGAAGCCGCCTTCGCAGTCGAGGTGCGCCGCGGCACGGGATCCGCAACCACACCCGTCCACCAGCGCCGACCCTCGGTATGGCACCTCACGTCGCGGCGCACGCCTGTGGATAGGCCGGCTTTTTGCGACCTACCCCGTTCCCGGAGGGAAGCGGGGTCTGTTCCCCTGGGTTCAACACAACCAGGCGAGGCGCTACGCGCCGCGCCCGGAGATTCATCCAACCCAAAACGGCGACGGTCAGGACGCCACTCGCCGGCGTCTCCACGGCCGCTTCATACGCAGCGCCTCGCCGGATGGCTGGCATCCACCGCCGCCGGCCTTGGAGCACGCAGTGGCCATCACGTGGTGGGTCAACTCTGTGACGCTCTGCAGACAAGCCACCTCGAGCTCGACGCCTGGACCGGCCCGCAGCTCGTGAGCGCACTCAACGACGACATGAAGCGCCGCGGGATCACCTGGCCAGACGAGATCACCCACCCGGGCGCATTCCTGGCTCACCGGCTGCGCCACTTGCCAGCACGACCGCCCACGTCGGCCGATAAAGCTTCGATGGGCGTCCACGGTGTACCCGAAGAGATCACACCCATTCCCCCGACGCGCCCCTCTGGATGTCCTTCACAGGCGCGTGTCGACGCTCAGCGCAGCATCCGCGAGACCCTCGCGCGCAAACGGCGCGCCTCATCACACCACTGAACGCGTGATCTGCGCAGGTCACTGGCATTCGCAGACCACCAAATCACGTCCAAGGGTTCACTCAAGAGGGTAGGCGGCCCGCGGACTCGCGCCTCCTCCAGAGAAAAACTTGGCTCTCAGAGGCCCGTAGAGCGCCTAAAAGGGCTTGGGGCATGTAATCCCCCCGGCGTAGGGCAAGGATCCCGCCAGCGTGGCGAACAGGGGGCCGCAAGCTCGTCTCAAATCCCAGCCAGCTAACGATGCATCAAGGAATCGCTGCAGCTCAGAGTAGATAACAACCTCTTGGCAGCATACCGAGATTGTGCGCAAATTATGCGGATAGTTCGTGGGCGACCACCTGATATTTCATAGTGCTCGTGCCGCAACTGTGCGCCGACCCGGCGTGCGCCGGCGTGTGATTGTCATATGCGCTGCGAGGCCGATTGACCGCCGATTGACCGCCGATTGTCGATGATGACATCGTCACGATCCACATTGAAGTCACGCCGCTAATCACGACAATTCCTCGTCAGCGTGGCATATTCCACGTGTGAGGCCTATGACGGCCCCCTATGGCCCCTGCATTGCTCCTTCGTAGTTCTCACGCCGACATAACGTGAGTGCTGTGCTCGATCAGCGTAAGAACGATGCCAATGCATTGCTGGGATGTGATTGATGCATCGTGCTGAGCATCTCAGCGTCATGCATCGCAAACATCGCATTTTCGTGACCACTGCAGCAGCCGCACATACGCGAAACGTTGGTCGATCATCATCCGTGCGTGAAGGTAGCATCCGGCGCCCATTGACGCTGCGTGACCGCAACATATGACGTACGCGCTCAAATCATTCCCAGCACGATGCATCCACGTGGGTGGAATGGCGCTAAATCATTGATGGAATGTGACACTCATATGACCTAACCGTGAGCGATGCTGTCACTCTGGTCACGATGTTTGTGAATGCATTGTGAACGCCTATTCCCCCAGGTTGTGACGTTGCCGCAGCCAACAAGCCGCCCCGATACAGGCATGATAGGCCCATGCCTGCAACGCTACATCTGAACCTCAATGCGATACGTGACATCGCTTGGGACATTGCCAACGTGGCGGGGACCATCGCCGTCTATAGCTTTCGCCTACGCATCCCGCTCAATGCACCGGCAACAGACACGACCAGTCTCCAACTCTGCCGCCGACTCAACGACTCGGCTCTTCACCTGGCGTACGTCGCCGAGCAGGCTGCTGATGAGCTGGCGCGCGCGATGGAAGCAGTCCTGGCCTACGCATACAACGGCGCCACGCTGGCGCGGCGAACCGAACTCGCATTGATAGGACTGGCGGTCGACGCTCCCACACCGTTGATCGGTGTCAGCACCGAGCGCACTTCGCGCACTGTCGCAACGTCCGCAATGCCCGCGCTCCCCCAGGACGACGATGGCATCCTCAGCGAGGCTGTCCTGCTGTCCGGAGGACTCGACGCGATCGCGCACCAGCCAGTTGAGACCGCGCAGTTACGCGCGGCGTCCGCAACACTCCACGACTGCGCGCGCAGGCTCCGCGCATCCGTGAGTAGCGGTGACCGGCCTGCTGCCACGTTCGATCATTTCGGTGGCTGGGTAGACAGCGACTTCGCCTCGGGGCTAGACAGGCTCGATCGTGCAATAACTAGCTGGTCTGTCACCTATGCCAAAGCGCGCGATGAGGTACAGGGCCCAGCGAACATTTACCGAAGATGGCTCGTCGCAGCGGCCGCAAGCGCTGACCAAGATCGCTCAGAGGTAGGCGCCGCAGCCGTGCGGGCGTGCGCGGCTCTGCACGAATACTCCGCGACGCCGATCGGCGCGGTCGCCTGCGCAGCCCCACCGCGGGTCGGTCACCCGTTGCCGTGAAGCACCTACGTCAGCTCGTGGCCTTTGTGTGTAACCGGCCGGGAAGCTACATCTGGGATGCGCGGTGGTGCTCCGGCGGAGGTGAATCGGCGATCCGCGCAGCCTCGGCCGACCGGCGGCCAATTGCCATTTTTGGGTCAGGTCGGCATTGGGGGTGTGCGGGGAAGCGAGGGCGTTGCTCTCTTAGTGCGCGGCGCCCGCGCGGCCGCCGCGCGACCGGCGAAGTGTCGGATTACCGAGAGGATGACCCGTCCTCCCACGGAACGGTTCGTGCATAAAGTTGTTGCGCGCGCTTGTCTCGCCACATTCGAGCGCATTCACCAATCCCGGGTCGTTGTGCCTGTACACCCGAGGTGCGGTGTCGGTTAAGACAGCACCTTGTCCGGCCGCGGGCGCGACGAGGCAGCGCACCTCGACCAAGCGCGCGGCGTGCCCGCAACAGGGGGTTCGCCGACCGTTGGATGCCCGGGGTCTGCGCATGCCACCATTGACCTTATCGTCACGGTGACGTTAGGGCTTGTGCAAGCCGTGTGAGCTCAGATCAGTGCGAACTCGTACCGCAATGCCTGCTCGACCAAGGCGCTGCGCGTCCCAGCGCCCCACTCCTCGACAAGTGCGTCAAGACGACGACTGTTGAGCGCGTTCACACCGGACAGGACAACTGTCCGAGGCGCTACTGCATGGCGCCGCCGGCGCGGCACGGCACTCGAGGACGGCCGCACAAATAGACCGCCCTCCCCCACCGTGTCTTCGGCAGCTTCCCAAGTGCTCACCAGTCGCTGCGCATGCTTCTCGATGGCGTCCAACACGATGGCACCCATCGGCCGTGCGAGACCGCGCCGGCTCTTCTTTTCGGCGATCTGAAGCTGATACAGCGCGTCGTAGACTTCGGCCGATAGCAGGACTTCCGGGGGGCGGTAACGGGTTTGGGTCTCCCCCGCCGCCGAAACAGTGCCACCGCGCCGCTGAGGGCCGGCTTCACGGCCTGCCCCGGCGTTGACGGCCGCCGGTCTGGACTGGGCCCGCGGCTGTTGGCCCGGCGTGGGCTCGGCGTCGCGGACAGACTGGCCGGGCTGAGCGTGAGTGGACTCGGTAAGGGTTTTCCGCTCCACAGTTAGCTCGGTGGGTGACGGTACCAGCGACGGTGCAAATTGCGCGGGCTGTCCTGCAGCCTTCGGTAACAGCTCGTCGAGGTCCTCGTCGAGGGCATTGGGGTCGAAGACGGCTCGGCGTTTTGTGCGCGGGGGTGTCATCCGACGCGCTCCTCTGCAGTCGTGGACGACGCCATGGATTCGAAGCGCGCTAGGCGCTTGACGATTTGACGGACGAGCTCCTGGTAGTCGGCCGCGAGTCCAGTCGGGTCGCTGGTCCACAGCGTGCGGTCAGGTGACTGCTTGTCTTTCAGGCGTGAGAGTCGCAGGCGGCGGTCATCGTTGGCTAATGCGACGAGCTCGCCCGCAGTTTTGTGGTGGGTTCGCATGTCGACAGCCGCGGCCGGCGCAGAACGGATGGTGATATCAAATGGTGTCGTGCCGCTACCCTCGAGCATCTCGTTGATTTGGTCGAAGACGTCTTGATTGCGTTTGGTAGCGCGGGGATTGACGTCGAAGAGCAGGACCCCGAGCAGCTGGATGAGTGCGCCGTTATTTCTGGCGCGCCAAAACCGCCGAGCAAGTCGCTCGACGCCGCCGATGCTTGCCTGATCGTCGCGGGTGGGGATCAATAGGTAATTGGCGACCGATAGGTAGGTGTCGAGTAATGGCACGTCGCCGGGCCCCGAATCGATCACGACAACGTCGTAAGCCTCTGCGGCGCAGAGCGCTTCGAGTTGAGTCTGCAGGTGCTCGGTCATGTTGATGCCGTTCTCGGCCATCAGGTGCGCGCTGGCGCCCACCACCGCGAGCTGCGGTCCACCCGCGATGAGATCCAGGTTCGTACGCACATCGCGGATAGGCACCAGCGGGGCGCCGAACTGCAGTGTTTGGGCCAGGGAGCGACCCTGGTCGCCGTCGACACCGAGGTCCTCCACAGTGAGATTGGCCTGCTGGTCTCCGTCGACCACGAGCACCCGATAGCCGCGCCGGCCGCCGGCGGCAATCATCTCGGCGATCGCCGCGACCGTGGTCGACTTCCCGACTCCGCCTTTCTGGTTGGCCACAAGGATGGCCCTGGCTGGTCCGTTCATCGTCATGCGCGGCAACCTACCGACGACACGCGCGGTTATCCGCCAGACACACAGGCGTGATTCCGAACCGTTACTCACCTCACTACCCGGCCGTGGCCTGGGCCGCCCGCGCTGACGGTCGCCTGGGTGGTCGTACGCGCTGGACTTCGCGCGTGGGTGCCTACCGGAGCTCGGATGTGTTTGCATCCGGATGTACCGGCGCGTGCACGGTCGGATCTTGTCCGTTTCGGAGGCCGTGGGCCGCAGTGGACGTCTGGTCGTGCGAGCGGGTGTTATGCCGCACGTTCGCACGCGGGCAAGTTTGGACGGCAACTCATGCGGCTTACCGGACGTGTAATACCCGCAAATATCCCGGAACGTCAGTCGGTGGTACGGGCGTGCCGACGTACGTCAATTGCGCCTCTGTTGCACCACTATTAGTACGGGTAAAGGCCGGGCGCAGCGGCGTTGTACAGCCGCAGCTTGCCCGTCAAACACACCGACGATAAGGCGTTGATAACCCGTGATCTTGTCCGTCAATCGCCCGTATATCGCAGGTCAGACCGCACTCGGGCTGGCGCGACCTGGTGGTGTGTTGTGCAGGGAGGCGATCGTCTCTACTCGGCAGGGGGCGAGCACGATCGTTACGAGGTATTGACCTCGGAAACATCGCCGACCGTGGGTGGCTGCAGATGCGTGGACAACGCCAGGTCGTAGCCACGCAGCATCGTCTGCAGATGCTTGAGCGTCTCGACGCGTTTCTCATCCGCCTCGGCGATCGCGCGCGACCGCACGGCGTTGGCTTCGGCTTCGGCTATCAAGGCTTGCATGACGGCGTCGGCTGATGCCCTCACCGTGGCGAGTGTGTCGATCAGATCCGCGACGCCGCCTGCCGCTGGTGGTGATCCAGGGTGGGAGCTGGCAACCAGGGGTGTGGCGTGGCTGCGATCCGCCGCCGCAGGCGCCGGTTTGTCAAAGTTGCCGTATTTGCGGCGCAGGAACTGCTCGGCGGCGGCGCGGTTGGACCGCTTGTTTGATTTGGTCCCGAGTTCGGGAAACACGTCGAACTCGAGGGCGCCGGATCGCCACCAACTGCGCACCGTATTGGCAGTGGCTCGGCCGCGTGACAATGCGGCGATGTCGTCGGCCGACATCCACTCGTCCGGCGCGACATCCTCGGACGCGCCACCGTGCGTCACCATGCATCTAAATGTAGTGGCGACTCGGGGCGTCAGTGGATAGTTCGACACATATTGACGTATTGCAGTGCAAATACACGTGTCGTGGTGCATTTTGCGCTACGCTCAACCTGCGCGGACGTCCGCAGGTATGGATCTTGTGCCCACCCGTGCCACGTAGGAAGGAGTCGCAGTGACGGCAGAGCTTGACCTCCCGCTTGAGGTAGTCATTGCGGCGACGCCGGCGAGGAAGAGCCGGCGGGGGACCGAGACCCGCCAGCGGACCGAGCGCTATACGCTGCGCCTCTTGCCTAGTGAGCAGCAGGTCGCTGAAGCCCTCGCCGGCGAGTTTGAGAAGTCCAGCGTGCAGGCGCTGCTGCTGGACGCGCTGCAGCCGTTGATGACGCCGGAGGCGCTCGCGCTGCTGGCGGCGGATCCACAGGCACTGCAAGATCTTGCGGAGCAGCGGGGGCTGACCAAGGCGCAGGCGCTGATCCTGCGTGCCTTAGAGGGGGCCTCGACGTCGGCAAAGGCGTCATAGGGCTATCGGGGCCGCGCGCTCTTTCAATCTGATTGCGCGGACGTCCGCGTGTCGTGCGCGGGCGTCCGCGCATCCGCGTGCGACCATCCTTTCTGGGTACACATCCAAGACCTTGGGAGGTTGCCATGAACCCACGCCATCGTTGCGTGGTGCGCGCAACAACGAGCTAGGCCGGCGCGCACAACGCAGACTGCCGCTTCGCGGTAACCCTTTCTCGCGCAACCCTTTCCAGCAGACCTGGGGCACCGGCGTTCAGTTTAAAGACGGGCACACGTCCGACCGTTGCCTCGGGATCCTAAATCGGCGCCGGCAATAGCTGGGGGATGTTGCTATCGAATGACAAATCGCGCTAAATGCTGCGCGCACACCGGCGGGCCCGAGCCGATGCCTGCCAAGACCGCACGCGCCACGATCGGATCGCCGCGCGACGGAAACCCGATGGTCAAGCGGTACTACATGGACTGAGAGGACTTCGTAAACCGGTGACAAGGCGAATGGGCGGTACGGGTGAGTTCATCCAGGGAATCATCACAAGCGCACCGCCTTCTCCATCGAGTAGCCATCCGGAGGTCCCACGGTGTCTATCTGGCGCGGGAAATCTGATGACCCCCGCAGTACCCATCCGGCTTGTTGCCGCCGCTCCTGAAGGTCCAGATCTCACTCCAGCGGGTCACCCGTCCGGCGATCTGCAAAGTTGTCCAATGGCGGGAAGTATTTCGGCGCTGGGGAAAAGTAGGCTCAAAGCTCCAGCTGGTTTCTCAGCTGGGGGCCGACGCACATGTTATGAAATGCGTCGGCGTGTTGAATCAGATTGTTCCTTTCGAGTTGAGAAGGTGATCCTCATGGGTCGTCCACACAAGGGAGAACGGGCCCTCCTACAAACGCGCCCCTGGCTCGAAGTGACCGCGTTGGTCCAAGACCGGCAGAAGAGCGCTGGTGTCTCGTCGCTCAGTCAGTACATCGCCGACGTCTTGGCGATCCACGTCGGCCGCCCGCATCTCGCAGTTGAGGTCGGCAACCATCCGCAGCTGCCGCTGGCCGACGACGACACCGGTGAAAGCCGCACCGGTCCACCCACCCGTGGCCCTCTACTGCAGACCCGTCCACTCCTTGAGGTGTGGCAGGAGGTTCACCGGATGCAGCGCGAGGCCGGGGTGAAGTCGGCGGCCCTGTACGTCGCCGATGCCCTAGCCCTCCATGTGGGCCGGCCGGACCTAGTAGTTGAGCTTGGCCGCAACCGCGAACTCCCGCTGGGGGAGGAGTTGCCCCTGGCCATGTGAACATAAGCGGCCCCGCCAGAACGTCCCTTTTCGAGGGCATTCGTGACCTCACAGAGATACCCGGGCGGGAACGGGCTGCGACCCCGACATCTGAATAGCGGGTGAGGTCTACAGGCTTCAAGAAACCACGAAGCCCCCGGCGTTAGGCACCGAGGGCTTCGTCTGAAGTTTTCGAACCGAGTTGGCATCTCGGTTCGGTGGGCTTTCGCCCCAATCCCCGAAGGGACTTGTCTTGGCTGACAGGTGCCACGGTAGCGCACACCCTTCTTCAGGGCTACAGGACGCGCTATTTCGTGATGCAAATCTTGACTATGCGCGGGTCCGGCACCCGCGGACGGTGCGTGCGCATCGACGCCGCGCACGACGGCGCTGGATTGTTGAATCCGGTCAATCGCCAGCCTCGCTGCCGATGTGGACCAGCCGCGACGGCTGGCTGCAGCAACTCGAGCGATGGCTCGGCACCGACCCAGGCATGGCTGCGTGCGCTGAAGCGCATCTGCGCGCGACGCTGCTGCTGCGGGTCGCCCAGGTGCTAGCGATGCACGCCGATCATCGCACCGGCCGCCACTGTGCGGTTACCAACGCGGCAGCCGCCGCCGCGGCGGGCTGCTCACCACGCACAGTGACAACGGCGCGTCGGCTGCTCTCTGAAGCCGGCCTCGCGGTCGAAATCCGCCGCGGCACTGGTTCGGCCAAGGCGCCGACCGATCAACGCCGACCCTCCATCTGGCACCTGGTGAGCCGCAGCGAGTCTGTGGATAAACACGCCGTTTGCGACCTACCGCCATCCCGAAGGGATAGGCGGGTAACTCACCCTGGTAAGAACTCACCAAGCGGACGCACGCGTCCGCCACGGGGATCTCGATCTCACAAACAACCATCACGCACCCCACGTCCGCTGCGCACACAAAAACTCGCCGCCGAGCTCATCGCCGCCAGCGTCGGGCTCGCTCACGTCCACCCCGGCCACATCTGCGACGCGCTGACTCGCTCGGGCCTGGATCTCAACACCTGGTCTGCACGCCAGATCATCACTGCCCTCAACGCCGACATGCGCGATCGCGGCTGGTCCTGGCCAACCCACATCGAAAGACCAGGGGCTTTCCTGGCCTACCGGCTTCGCCGACTGCCTCAGCACCCGCCAGCGGCGGCGCCCACACCCGCCACGCACTCCGCGCGCACGGACCACGAGCATCCCGTCCCGGCCAGCGCCGCAGTTCGCGCCGCAGCGAAGGCCTACTTTCAGACGCATCGGAGCACAACCCCGAAAAGCGTAAAGCGGTATACACACCAGCCGGCCTGGCGTGCGCGTCACCGTCCCCCACGATGAGTAAAAGTGACCGCCGGATGGAGCTCAGGTCTTGGCCCCGGCGCAGCGAGCAGCGCTATTGGTCGTCGGAGATGACAAATAGCGCCCGGATGATCCGCGCGACGCTCTTGCCGAGGTCGCTGATGCCCTCGGTGGATCCGGTTTTAGCGACGATGAACGCGGCGGTCGCGTAGAAGCCAACGATGGCCACCGCCGCGGTGATGGTGAATAGCACGACGTGCAGCTCGGTCATGATGAGCCCTCCAGGGCAAGTGCCCCGGGCCGGAGGCACTGACCACGCGTGCCCGCTAGAAGTCAGATGTGGTCCACCTCTTCTGGTTCGAGCTGGGCGCTGTTACAGGGGCATGGCCGATGATCTGCGGGCTCGTGGCGCTTCTGGAGGGGTCGATCCCAGGGAGGCGAAGTCGCTGCGAAGCGCGTCACAGCGCGCGAGAACGCCGTGGATTCGGTGTGGTGGCCGCGTGGGTGGAAGAGAGATCACCGCTACTGAGGTGCGGAGTTCGTCAGCCGCCAGCCCCAGAATCGGGATTATCGTCCGTCCCAGGTCACCGTCGGCACCGCGGATCTCGACGGCCAGCTCGTCAATCCACTCACGTTCGTCATCGGCAAGGGTGTGAGCGGCCGCCTCGGCCAGCAGATCGGCGATCATGCCTCGCAACGTCGGCTCGTGTTCCTCGAGCCAGTGGTCCTCGGCGGTACGGCGCCGTTCGGCGTCTCGTGCGGCTGCGCGCGCCGCGCGGGTCAGCTTCTCGTTGGGCCGGTCGTAGCGCAGGAGGGCTTCGAGGCGGTCGATCCGGTCACGGACACCCTGTTTGCCGATGCCAAGTTGGGCGCCCAGCTGATCCAGGAACAGTCCGCGGCGCCGGCCCTCGACAAGGAAGTGCAGTTCGGTGCGGCGGTCTTCCCACCACAGCCAGTTGTTGAGCGTCAGCGCATCGCAGACGTCGGCCTGCAGCACCCACCGAGGTATGTCTTGCCCGCTGAATCGGCGCAGGTAGCGCAGTACTTCGCGCGGGTCAGAGTCGGGCGCGTCTGGAAGGCGATCGCGGTGTACATCGTCAACCTTCGCGCGTCGACGCGAGATCCTGGAAATGGCAGCAGCCAGCTCCGCGCGGTGAACTTTCGGGCGAACCCCCACCCCGTCAGTATTTCACTGATTTTTGTGTCATTCGCTCCGCGCGAAGGACCACGGCGGATCCCGGCAGCTTCCGAAGGGACGCCCGGACTGCGGCGCTAGCCAAACACACCACAAAAATGTAAAGTGGTATACATACCAGCCGACCGGGCGTGCTCGCCAGGTCACCCAATTCCCCAGGGGGAAAGCATGATCGCCATGAGCCTGCCGACCGTCGAGACCCATGAGTGGGAGATCCCGTCCTACAAGCTCGACGCCTTCAAGGCGAAGATCTCACAGGCCAACAAGCGGTTGGCACAGTCGGGTCTCGACGCCCGCTTCGAGATTTCCTACGCGGACTTCGAGGTCAAGAAGAACGTCGCGCACGTCGACCACTCGGTGATCAGCAACCACGCCCCGGTCTACGTCTACGAGCCCTGGGTGCGCGCGACGCTTACCGGCCCGCTGACCCTTCGGCACGGTCATTTCACCTTCGTGGCCCGCCTAGTGCCTGAGGAAGCCGGCATCACCGTGCATTCCGCGCCCGGCCAGGAACTCAGCGGGTACAGCCCCCGCGGGGACAATGCCTGCGATCACTGCCAGGTCGAGCGCAGCCGCACTCGGCTATACCTGGTACGCGACGACCGCGATGGGTCCATTATCCAGCTCGGCCATTCCTGCATTGAGCTCTACACCGGTGTCAGCCCAAAGGGATTGTGGGCGTTGACCTTTGACGAGGAGCTGGCGTGCTTCGCCCGCGATGACCTGGGCGGTGGGTTCGGTCCGCGGCATTATGGAGCCCCGGTCGACGTCGTCTTGGCCTACGCATTCGCGCACTCCGATAAGGGCGCGCCTACGTCCCGTCCGGCATGTATTCCCAGACCTCCACTGTCAGCAAGGTTCGCACCAGCCTGTTCGTCGACATCAATAAACTCCACGACGCCGATCGGGAGTACTACCGCGCCAAGGCCGCCGAGGCGGCCGGCCATCTCGCCGACACCGATCTGCTCGCCGCGATCAAATCCTCGGTGACCGAGACCGCCGCAGACAGCGACTACGGCCGCAACCTGCGCGTGCTGCTGGCAGGGGAGAGCGTCAGCGGGAAAAACGTTGGGATCCTCGGGTCTCTGGTTAAGGTGTACGCCCGCCAACAGCAAATCGAGGCCGAGCGCAATGCCCACCCCGTCGTCGCTGGCTTCCTCGGCGACGTCGGCGCGCGCATTAAGGACATCACCGCCACCGCCAAGACCGTTGTGTACCAAGACGGCGACTGGGGCACCACCACCTTCCTGGTCGCGATCGCCGACGACGGACACACCATCGTGTGGAAGGCCCACAAGGCGCTCGACATCGAGGTCGGCCAACGCTTCACCATGGCCGCGGCCACGGTCAAGGCCCACGAGACCTACAAACACATCGACCAGACAGTGATCACCCGGCCCAGCAAGTTCATGGTCATCGACGCAGCAGACGACGAGACACCACAACGGAAGGACGTGTGAGCGCGACCGAGCCTGAACGTTCGTGCGGCCAATGTTGTCCGGGCACCGACGAACCCGACGGCACCACCTGATTGGGGACACCGTGGCAATCAGCAGCTACCCGAACGTGATCAACGTGTGGGCCTTGGCTTTGCAGGGTCCCCCGCGCGTCCCAACGAATCGCCTCGCCCAACTTGTCAACACGAAAACTGTTGAATAACAACGATACTCAACCACGCTGCCCCGGCCAAAGAAGCCACGAAGGGATGCATTCGCGAGGGTTGTAACCAGGATTGCTTGCTTGACGGTTTATCGCCGCAAAGCGGCAAAGCGAATCAGGCGATGCGTAGGAGCAAGCGTTGGTGGGCGGCGTCGGCGGTGGGGCTTGCTTCCTGGATCAACTGGCGCAGCTGTGCGCGGGCCACCGGATCGAACGGATCGTCATGCAACTCGTCGCAGGCGATCTTGAGTGCGCGGGTGTAATTGCGGACCAAGACCAGATCTGGGTCGTGATCGGTGTTCGCCATAACGACTCCTCGAAGGGATGCAAAGGCCGGACACATCAAACGATGCCCGGCGCCAAGGTCACCGCGCGATAGCTGCGGGGGATCGTTTGGTGCACACATCGTCTAGCTCGGTCTCGTTGAGTCTCGTTTCGTTGGGTACGATTCGGCTTGTGGTGATCGCCCTGAAAGCCCTTTTAGAGGAGCGGCACCTGCACGCCTACTCAGAGTTTGTTGCTGAATACAATAGGCGCGCAAGAGAACTCGGAGTGGCACGCCAGGCAGCCCCGCCGACCAAGGCCCAGTACTACCGCTGGCTTGGCGGCGAAATCCAGCATCTCCCGCGTGGCTACCATTGCGCCGTGCTGGAGCGGATGTTCCCCGGGTGGACGGCCAAAGAATTGTTCGGATCTCAGCACACGCCGCGCGGCGGCGATGTGATGACCGGGGTGCGTCCAGGCGTCGACGCCGCCGAGTTAGCTGGGCTGTGGGTGACCAGTTACGTCGTCGATGATTGCCACCATGTCGATCTGTCTGTGGTGAGCGCAACCAAAGATGGGGTGTCGGTGAAAAATTACCCACCCAGCCCGCGTCTGGAGGGCCACGAGCGCGGGTATGCCAACGATATTGACGCCGGCGTGTTCGGCCGCCATGTGATCGGGCGGTGGCGCAACGTCAACGACCGCTACTTCTACGGGGCGCTGCACCTGGCCGTGCTGCCCGGAGAGATGACCATGGATGGCTTCTACACCGCGGTACTGACCGACACCGAGGTTGGCGATGGGCGATGGACGTGGGCACGGGTCGACACCGGATCTGCCGCCCGCGTTGATCTGACCGCGGTAACGCTCGCCGACCCGCAGGAAGTGTCGACATTGCTGAGCGCCCGCACCAGGTTCGATGGGCCAGTAGCGCTGGCCGACGTCACGGAGCGTCGGTGAGCGCGCCGCTCGAGCGCGTCCGCGCCATGATCGACGTGTATTTGCGGGCCTGGATGACCCAGGACCCCGACCTGATCGTCACGATCTTCACCCCAGAGGCGACTTATCACGAGCGGGTTCTGGGTGAGCCGATCCGCGGCCACGACGGCATCCGCCGCTACTGGGAGACCAAAGTCGTCGCCGAACAAGCCAACATCGAGGCCAGCCTGCTCAACCTGTACCTGGATGCCGGCGGCTCGACAGCGATTGCGGAATGGGAAGCCCGATTCGACGACAAGGTCAAAGGTCACCGCAAGCTGATGCGCGAAGTCGCCATCCTCGACCTCGTCGACAACAAGATCGCCAGCCTGCGCGAATACTGGGCCTCCCAACCAATCTGACCTGCCGAGGTCAGCCGATTGGTTGTGATCGCGAATTCCAGCAGCATTCTTTAGCGAGCGCCGCCGAGCACTGAGGTGGTGTGAAGGGGGCCGGCCGTGCCCTTGGGAGCAGGTGTTCCACAGGCAGGGAGCGGCGTACGGATTGACGGTGGCCCTGGAACCTAACGTCGGACCGACCCCTCAGGTATCACGGTCAGTAGCTGTCTTGGTAAACGATCCGGCAGGATTGGAAGACGCGCCATGGCTTGCCTGCTGACCGGGCCCTTCTCTCTGCGTGAGGAGCTTTGAGAGGAGTACTCGATTCAAAAATAACCTGTGGCGGAAAGTTTTGATATGCATTAGATCCCGTACAGTTTGAGGCATGTCGTTCACTGTGAAACTGTTCGATGGCCAATTGCTGCCGTACCCGGACTCGGCCAGCTACACGTTCGAGTCGCGCGGGGTGTTGGCTGTCCGTGAGCGTTGCAAGGGTGAGCGGTCTAAGTTCACCTACTGCTATTTCGCTCCGCTGCGTTGGGTTGAGGTCATCGCGCACGACGCTATTCACCAGCCAGGCCTGTACCGCGATCGGGACAAATGGCTCGGCGGGATCGGCATTACCACTTTGGTCGCCTATCGAGAGCAGGACGATCCCGAGTTCGCCCCTGACGCTTAACTTGGTGGAGACCCACGGGGGCGGCGCCGCGGCGCACGGGTGGGTATCGAGGTCCCACCGGGTGCGGTCGCCGGGCCGAGCTCCTAGTCGAACCAGGCGGGTCGGCGCTGGCCACCGGCGCCGCTCTGGTCTACCCGTAAACGGTCGGCAAGCTCCGCGTCGTCCGGCTGGTTCGGACGCAGAGCGGCTGCCTCTCAGGTATCGCGGTCAGCCTCTGCGTTGGCAACGAAGGCGGGCCAGGCGCGCGCATGGGCGTGGTAGCCCGGTTTCCGGGCGGTAAAGGGGCCAGGTGCGCCGCAGGCGCATCGCGTTTTGAGAATGAATAGTCTTGTCGCACAGTCTGATACCTATCTCCATAGGGTGTAGCCAGGTCGGTAAGATGAGATGGCAAGGCTAGCAACGACCTCGAGTCGCGGCCGCCGGCCGGGAGACGATGACCACCAACCACGGTCGAGGCGAAGCCGAGGCAAAGTAGCCGAAAAGAACTGCAATACAGTACAATTGAAGTATGACCCAATGGCGAAGCCATTACCACCTACGGATACGAAAACCGTTGCACCCCAATGGATAATTGAGTGGCGGCGATGGCCGCAGGCCATCCAACCCAACGGGGAAACACGAAAACCATTGCTTAACAACAATACTCAACCAACCACATAAGGCGCCGCCAGGCGGCCGGTATCCCCTCGCCCGCCGTAGGCGGGCTCCTTCCACCCGGCGAAGCCGGGGGGGGGGGG